>NZ_JBFAAD010000034.1:0-86080 GCF_040639555.1 Streptomyces sp. NPDC023838 | reverse complement strand
ACTCGCCGCCCGCTACATGGCCGGAGTCCACCTCGCCGCACTCATCCTCTGGCTCCGCGAACCCCTCCGAGATCCTTTGTCAGACAGGCCCTAGGAAGCGGGCTTGGCTTCGCGGGCCGTGTCGTAGGCGGCCCGTGCCTCTTGCACCTGTTCCATCCGCACGCCGGTCCACTCGGCGAGGGCCCGTACGCGTTCGGCGGCCTCGCGGCCGAGCGGGGTCAGCGAATAGTCGACGCGGGGCGGGATGACCGGCTTGGCGTCACGGAGCACGAAGCCGTCCCGCTCCAGTGTCTGGAGGGTCTGGGCCAGCATCTTCTCGCTGACCCGGCCGACGTGCCGGCGCAGCTCGCTGAACCGGAACGACCGCTCCATCAGCGCGAGCAGGACAAGCACACCCCATCGGCTGGTCACGTGCTCCAGGACGAGCCGGTGCGGACACATGGCCTCGCGGAGGTCCTCGGCGGGCCGGGCGGCGGCGGGCTTCGCACTTACTGCCATACCAGTACCTTACTTCAAAGTGTGTACTTACGAAAGGTTAGCGCCCGCCGTACGGTGAGTGGCACGGGTTCCGCACGGGAACCGCGGGTTCCGAACGGGAACCGAGAGCCAAGGAGTCAGCAGCCATGAGCATCGTCGTCACCGGAGCCACCGGAGCCCTCGGCCGTCTCGTCATCGACGAGCTGCTCGCCGCGGGGGTGCCCGCGAGCGGGATCGCCGCCGTCGTACGGAACAAGGAGAAGGCCGCCGGGCTCGCCGAGCGCGGTGTGGAGCTGCGGGTGGCCGACTACAGCGCGCCCGAGACGCTGGCCGGGGCCTTCCGCGCCGGTGACCGTGTACTGCTGATCTCCGGCAGCGAGGTCGGGCAGCGGGTCGCCCAGCACGCCGCCGTGGTCGCGGCCGCGAAGGACGCCGGGGTGGCGCAGCTCGCGTACACCGGCATCCTCGGCGGGCCGGAGGCCGACTTCCGCCTCGCGGACGAGCACCGCGCCACCGAGGAGCTGATCCTGGACTCGGGGCTGCCGTACACCTTCCTGCGCAACGGCTGGTACACCGAGAACTACACCGCCCACCTGGAGCCGGTCCTGGCGCACGGGGCGGTCGTGTCCAACGCGGGCGAGGGCCGGGTCGCCTCGGCCGCCCGCGCCGACTACGCGGCGGCCGCGGCCGCGGTGCTGACCGGCGAGGGCCACCTGGGCCGGGCGTACGAGCTGAGCGGCGACGTGGCCTGGTCGTTCGCCGAGTACGCGGCGGAGGTCGCGCGGGCGACCGGCAAGGAGATCGCGTACCAGGCCGTCGCGCCCGAGGTGCACCTCGGCATCCTCACGGGCGCGGGGGTCCCGGCGCCGTTCGCCGAGATCCTGGTGGACGTGGACCTCGCGATCGAGCGGGGCCGGCTGGCGGGCACGTCCGGCGAGCTGTCCCGGCTGATCGGCCGGCCGACGACGCCGATCGCGGAGACGATCTCTGGGGCGGTCGCGGGGGCGGGCGCAGGGGCAGCCGGGGCGGTCTGAGCCTTGGCCCCGGGTAAGCGGAATTGATCGCCCCGCCGTCAGGACCGTTTTCGGATATAGGACATGACAGGTGCGGCCACCTGGCGCTACCGTCGACCCCGTCGACGCGCGCGCAGGGAGGGCCAGTGGCCGAGGAACCGAGGACCGCTGCCGGTGAGCAGCGGGCAGGACTGCTCTACGGGATCGGTGCCTACGGGATGTGGGGGCTGGTCCCGCTCTTCTGGCCGCTCCTGAAACCGGCCGGCGCGATCGAGATCCTGGCCCACCGGATGGTGTGGTCCCTCGCCTTCGTCGGCGTCGCGCTGCTCGTACTGCGCCGCTGGGCGTGGATCGGCGAGCTCCTGCGCCAGCCGCGCCGGCTCGGGCTGATCGGCCTCGCGGCCGCCGTGATCACGGTCAACTGGGGCGTCTACATCTGGTCGGTGAACTCCGGCCACGTAGTCGAGGCTTCCCTCGGCTACTTCATCAATCCGCTGGTCACGATCGCGATGGGCGTGCTGCTGCTCAAGGAGCGACTGCGGCCGGTGCAGTGGGCGGCGGTGGCGATCGGCGCGACGGCGGTGGTCGTCCTGGCGGTCGGCGCCGGCCGGCCGCCGTGGATCTCGCTGACGCTGGCGCTGTCGTTCGCCACGTACGGGCTGGTGAAGAAGAAGGTGAACCTCGGCGGGCTGGAGTCGCTGGCAGCCGAGACGGCGATGCAGTTCGTGCCGGCGCTGGGGTATCTGGTGTGGCTCGGGACGCAGGGCGACGCGACCTTCGCCTCCCACGGCGCCGGGCACGGGGCGCTGCTCGCCGCGACCGGGGTGGTCACGGCGGCGCCGCTGGTCTGCTTCGGGGCTGCGGCGATACGGGTGCCCCTGTCGACGCTGGGGCTGCTGCAGTACCTGGCGCCGGTGTTCCAGTTCGGCCTCGGCATCCTGTACTTCCACGAGGCGATGCCGGCGGAACGGTGGGCGGGCTTCTCGCTGGTGTGGGTGGCGCTGACCCTGCTGACGTGGGACGCGCTGCGGACGGCACGGCGGGGCCGGGCGGCGCTGGCGGCGGCGTCCCAGCGCGTTGAGCCCCTCCCCGCCCCTTCCCTGAACCCTCCGGGGGTGAGGGTGGGCGAGGAGTAGGGGCGTTCGCCGGGGGCCCGGGGAGCCGGGGGGCGAGGAGTAGGGGCCTTCGCCGGGGGCCCGAGGGGCCGGGGGGCGAGGAGTAGAGGTGTTCCCTGGCGGTGGGCGGGCGGCGGATTGAGCCCCTTCCCGCCCCTTCCCTAAACCCTCCGGGGGTGAGGGGGGTGAGCGTGGGTGAGGAGGGAGTTTCCCCGGGGCTCCGCCCCGGGAACCCCGGCGGGGGCTACGCCCCCTGCACCCCGCCGACAGCCGGCCACCCCGGGCCCCGCCTCTGTAGGGGCGCCGCCGGGACTGGCGCTCCGGATCCCGCCTCTGTAGAGGTGCTGCCCGGGCTGGCGCTCCGGACCCCGCCTCTGTGGAGGCCCTCACGGCACTGGCGCTCCGTAGCCCATCCCCCCCCGGGGGCGCTGACAGCGCTGGGGATCCGGACCCCGTCCTCCCCCAGAGGCGCTGCCGGGACCGGCGCTCCGAGCCGTCCCCCCAGGGGCCGACGACACTGGCCCCGCGGTCCCGCACCTCCCCCAGAGGCACCGACGGGACTGGTGCTCCGGACCCCACCCCCTGGGGCGCTGCCGGGACTGACTCCCGGACCCCGTCCCCCCAGGGGCGCGGGGAACTGCGCGACCAGCCCCCACCGGCCCGCGGACAAAACCCCGCCACCCCGACGGGCCCCGCTGGGAACTGCGGGACCAGCCCCACCCGCCCCCACGGAAAAACACGGGCCCGAGGCGCAGCCCCGCGGCGGGGTCCGGGGGGCCCAGCTCCCAGCAAGCGCGCCTCAACCCCCACCCGGCCGCCCGCCAGAGGGCTTTCGGGAAGGGGCGGGGCGGGGAGAGAGAGACACAATCCCGCCACCCGTCCGCTCCCCGAACACCCGTGACCGGAATACGTTCTTGACGACGAGTCAAACCCTCCCTGAACATCAGGCTCGCGTTTCCGTCTCATCCCCAAACGGAATACGGAGCCCCCACATGCGCACCAAGCCCACCAAGCACCTCAACCACCCCAAGCACCCCAAAAACCCCAGAGGCACCCTCGCGGCAGGCGCCGCCACCACCCTCGTCACACTCGGCCTCGGCCTCGCCCTCGGTCTCGGCCTCGGCGCACCGGCAGTCCAAGCCGCCCCCACCACCCCCGCCCCCACCACCCCCGGCCCCGCCCGCGCTGCCGCCGCCGCCCCCGACATACCCGTCGCCAACGTCAAGGCCCACCTCGCCCAGTTCCAGCAGATAGCCAACGCCAACGGCGGCAACCGCGCCCACGGCCGGGCCGGCTACAAGGCCTCGCTCGACTACGTGAAGGGCAAGCTGGACGCCGCCGGGTTCACCACCTCCGTCCAGCAGTTCACCTCCTCCGGTGCCACCGGCTACAACCTGATCGCCGACTGGCCGGGCGGTGACACCTCGCAGACCGTGATGACCGGCGCGCACCTCGACTCGGTGACCGCGGGCCCCGGCATCAACGACGACGGCTCCGGATCGGCCGGCGTCCTGGAGACGGCGCTCGCCGTCTCCCGCGCCCAGCTCAAGCCCGACAAGCACCTGCGGTTCGGCTGGTTCGGCGCGGAGGAGCTGGGCCTGGTCGGCTCGAAGTACTACGTCAACAGCCTCTCCTCGGCCGACCGCGGCAAGATCTCCGCGTACCTCAACTTCGACATGATCGGCTCGCCGAACCCGGGTTACTTCGTCTACGACGACGACCCCGCCCTCGAAAAGGTCTTCAAGGACTACTTCGCGACCCTCTCCATACCCACCGAGATCGAGACGGAGGGCGACGGCCGCTCCGACCACGCCCCGTTCAAGAACGTCGGCATACGCGTCGGCGGCCTCTTCTCCGGCGCCGACTACACCAAGACCTCGGCCCAGGCCCAGAAGTGGGGCGGCACGGCGGGCCGCGCGTTCGACGCCTGCTACCACTCGTCCTGCGACACCAGCGCGAACATCGACGACACCGCGCTCGACCACAACAGCGATGCCATCGCGTACGCGCTGTGGCAGCTGTCCACCGGCACCACCACCCCGCCCACCGGGGACGCGTACGAGAACGCCACCGACGTGACCATCCCGGACTCCCCCGGCGCCGCCGTGACCTCCTCGATCCCGGTCACCGGGCGTACGGGCAACGCGCCCGCCGCGCTCAAGGTCGGCGTGAACATCGTCCACACCTACAGCGGCGACCTGGTGGTCGACCTGATCGGCCCGAGCGGCAAGGCGTACCGGCTGCACAACTCGTCGTCGGACTCCACGCCGAACATCAACACCACGTACACCGTCAACGCGTCCACCGAGACGGCGAACGGGACGTGGAAGCTGAAGGTGCAGGACAAGGGGCCGCAGGACACCGGCTACATCAACAGCTGGAAGCTGACCTTCTGACACCCCGACCCCCGGACCCGCCCCCGTCTCCCCCCTTCGTCTCCGCCTCCGGGTCCGGGTCCGGGGGCGGAGGCGGGGGCGGAGGCGGCATTCGCCCCTCCCGCAATAAGCATGCGTGTGCATATACTGCACGCGCATGCTTATCTCTGGAGGGGATCATGTCCCGCAACTTCCTTTTCCTGCTCGGCAGTACGCGCTCCGGCGGCAACACCGAAGCGCTGGCCAGACTGGCCGCCGAGCAGCTGCCGGGTGACGTCTCGCAGCGCTGGCTGGACCTCTCGCAGCTACGGCTGCCCGAGTTCTCCGACCGGCGCCACGACGGCGAGGGCCTGTACGCCGACCCGGCCGGGGACGCAGCGACCCTGCTCGAAGCGACCCTGGAGGCGACCGACCTCGTCATCGCCTCGCCGTTGTACTGGTACACCGTCTCGACCCCGGTCAAGCACTACCTCGACCACTGGTCGGGGTGGATGCGGGTGCCGGGCCTGGAGTTCCGGCCACGGATGGCCGGGCGCACCCTGTGGGGCGTGACGGCGCTCGCCGCCGCCGACCAGTCCGTGGCCGACCCGCTGGTGGGGACCCTGCGTCACACCGCCGCGTACATGAGCATGCGATGGGGCGGCGTCCTGCTCGGCTCCGCCAACCGGCCCGGCACCGTCGGACAGGACACCGAGGCCACCCTCCGCGCCAAGACCTTCTTCAGCTCGGAGCCGGTGCTCGCAACGCCCGCATGACGTACGCCACCAGCGAGGCGATCCTGTCCGGGTCATGGAACGGCCGCTTCAGCGCGTGCCGGTAGTACAGCGGCCCGTACAGCATCTCCACGGCAAGCTCCAGATCGGCGTCCGGCGGGAGCTGACCGTGGCGCTGCGCGGCCCGCAGCCGCTCGTGCACGAGCGCGACCCGCGGACCGACCAGCTCCTTGTTGACGGCGCCCGCCAGCGCCTCGTCGTGGAGCAGCTCGGAGAGGATCCCGGTGTACGCGGGGCCGATCACCGGCGAGGTGAAGACCCGCATCACGCTGGTGACGTGCGTCACCATGTCCGTGTCGACATCGCCCGTGTCGGGCAGTGGCGAGGTGCTGACCACGGCCTCGATCACGGCCTCCAGGAGCACCGCACCCTTCGTCGGCCACCATCGGTAGATCGTCTTCTTGCTCACCCCCGCACGGGCGGCGATGCCCTCGATCGTGACGCGTCCATAACCGTTTTCCGCGCAGAGTTCGAGGGCCGCGGAGAGAATCGCGCGGCGCGATCTCTCGCTCCGACGCCGGGGGTTGGGGGCGGGGCGTGGCGGCTCGGTCACGGGGCGAGTCTACGAGGACGGTCCGTAGCGTATTGACAGCGGAATGGTCTGCTCCAAGAATGTGCCGAGGAAACGGTACGTGTCGTGTCGAGCCGCCACGGGGGTCGGCTCGCACGGCCGTCCCGTCCCTCGCGCCCCATCCCGTATGTCAGGCCGTGATGTCCTTCGCCGTGAAGCGCGCCCAGGCGGCCGAGCCGAACACCGCCACGTACAGCGCCTGCAGCTCCAGGTTCTTCACCAGCTGGTCCCAGTAGACCGGCACCCGGAGCAGGTCCGCGAAGGACAGCCAGTAGTGCGGGAACAGATACGGGTGTATCGCGTGCAGCTGGGGGATCTGGTCCAGGATCTGCACGGTGATCAGCAGGCCGACGGTCGCCGCCATCGCCGCGACTCCGCTGCCGGTGAGCGTGGAGATGAACAGGCCGAGCGCAGCCACGCCGGTCAGCGACAGGGCCACCATCCCGGCGATCGCGAGCGCGCGCACCAGCCCGTCCGCGAACGATATCTGGGTGCCGGAGATCGTCGTGACCTCGCCGAGCGGGAACAGCAGCGCGCCCACGGCCAGCGCGGACGCCGCCACGACCAGCGTCGCCAGCAGGCAGAACGCGAGCACCGACGCGTACTTGGCGAGCAGTAGTCTGGTCCGCCCCGCCGGGGCCACCAGGAGGTAGCGCAGGGTGCCACTGTTGGCCTCGCCCGCTATCGCGTCGCCCGCGACCACGCCGATCGCCATCGGCAGGAAGACCGGGAGGGTCGCCGCGAGGCCCGCGAAGACGAGGAAGAGCCCGTTGTTGGTGACCTGCGAGATGAAGGCCGGGCCGTCACCGCCGCTGGGACCGGCCGTGCCGCCGTCGCTCGTCTCGATCTTCACGGCGATGCCGATCAGGATCGGGACGGCCGCGAGCACCCCGAGCAGCGCGAGGGTGCGCCACCGCCGCACGACGGTGACCAGCTCGGACCGGAAGAGCCCGAGCGCCCAGAGGGCGCCGGGACGCCGTGATTCGGGGACGGGCGAGCCCGAGACGGCCGCTTGGGCGTCTGGGGCGCCTACGGCCTCCGTGGCCCCGGCGACGTCAGTGGCCTGCGTGGTCCCTGCGGCGTCAGCGCCCCGGGTGGCTCCTGCGGCTTCCGCCATTTCCAGGGCGGACCGGACCTCTGGAGCCCCTGTGGCGCCCGTAGCCCCTCCCGCCTCCCCTCCCGACGCGGCCGCCGACGTAGGTACGTCCTCCGTTGCGTTCACCTCAGCCCGCGACATCGAACCCCTCCCCCGTCAGCGCCACGAACGCGTCCTCCAGCGAGGCCCGTTCGACCCCGAAGGCCCTTACCCGTACGCCACCGTGCACCAGCGCGGCGTTGAGTTCCGCCAGCTCCACCTCGTCCGGCGGGACTTCGCCCGTCACGCGGTCTCCGTCCACGGTCACGTCCCCGATCCCGCGCTCCTTGAGCAGCCGGGCCGCGTCGGCCGGGTCCGGGGTGGTGACGGCGAGCCGGCCCCGGTTGCCTGCCGAGAGCTCGGACACCTCGCCCTGGACGACCAGACGGCCCTGGGTCATCACCGCCGCGTGCGTACAGACCTGCTCGATCTCGTCCAGAAGGTGCGAGGAGAGGAAGACCGTGGTGCCGTCGGCGGCGAGCTCCCGCACCAGGGCGCGGATCTCCCGCATGCCCTGCGGGTCCAGGCCGTTGGTCGGCTCGTCCAGGACCAGCAGCTTGCGCGGCTGGAGCAGCGCGGCCGCGAGCCCGAGCCGCTGCTTCATGCCCAGCGAGTACGCCCGCGCCTTCTTGCCCGAGGCGGCGGCGAGCCCGACCCGGTCCAGCGCGTGGGCGACCCGGCTCGCGCGGGTGCGGGGGTCGGCGGTCGGGTCGGCCGAGTCGTACCGTACGAGGTTGTCGCGGCCGGACAGGAATCCGTACAGCGCGGGGCCCTCGATCAGGGCGCCCACCTGCGGCAGGACCGTACGCCCCGCGCGGGGCATGGGGCTGCCGAGGACCCGGGCCGTGCCGGAGGTCGGCTCGATCAGGCCCATGAGCATGCGGATCGTCGTCGTCTTGCCCGAGCCGTTGGGGCCGAGGAATCCGAAGATGCTGCCGCCGGGGACGGTGAGATCCAGGCCGTCCACGGCGAGTTGGCCGCCGCGGTAGCGCTTGCTGAGACCGCGCGTCTCGATGACCGCCTGAGAGTTCCCCACCCCGCCCCTTTCCGTAACTGTGCTCCGCTCCGGCCCCTCGGCCGGTCGCCGCTGCCCGGCGCGCTGCCCCGGACCCCCGCCGCTTCCCGTAACCGGCGCTCCGCTCCGGCCCCTCGGCCGGTCGCCGCTGCCGGGCGCGCTGCCCCGGAGCCCCCGCCCCTCACACGCCGGAGGGGCCGGGACCGCCGGGGTCGCGAGGGGAGACCCAAGTCCCCCCTCCCGTCCGCTACTTCGCGGCGTTCGCCGCGTTCACCAGCGCGTCCTTGTTGACCGCGCCCACGTACACCTTCCCGTCGTCCGTCACCAGCGCGTTGATCAGGCGGGTCTTGAAGACCGTGCCCGAGCCGAACTTGCCCGTGACCTTGTCGCCCAGGGAGTCGAGGAACTTCCGGGCCTCCGGCGGGACATCGCCCTTGCCGCCCTTGCCGGAGGGTGCGGACGGGATGCCCTTGCCTCCAGGAACGTCCAGGCGCGCGATGGAGTTCCAGCCCTTGCCGATGACGTTCAGGCCCTTGAACTCCTCGCCCCGCGAGCCCTTCAGGTCCTTGCCGCCATGCGCCCTGCCGTCGTGTCCCTTGCCCTCGTGTCCCTTGCCGTCGTCCTGGGTGACCTTCGCCCCCTTGGGCGGCGTGAAGTCGAACGTCGAGGCGGACGGCTTGCCGAAGTCGACCTTGGTGAAGCCCGCGTCGATCACGGCCTTGCCCCCGCCGGACGGCGCGAGCGTGAACTTCAGCGGCACCCCGTTCTTCGCGTCCACCGCGATCCGGATCGCGCCGATCGTCGAGCCGGACTGCTTCGGCTTGATCACCAGCTGGTAGGCGTCCCGGCCCGCCACGTGGGAGGTGCCGTCGACCGTGACCGACGTGGTCGGGTCGACCGCCTTCAGGGCCTGCTCGGCCAGCGCCTTGGGCGTGGCCGGCAGGGCCTCCGGGGCCTTGCCCGGGTGCCCCTCGCGTACGCCGCCGGGCGCCCGCTTCGAGTGATACACCTCGTTCGAGGCGCTGTCGTACGCCCACACGTCGTCGCCGCTGTGGATGACGCTGTACTCCGACGCGTTGTCGAGCACCGACAGCTTCTGCTTGTCCGGGCCGTCGGCCGCGACCCGCAGGGTGTGCGAGCCGGAGGCGAGCTCCATCAGCTTGCTGTCGGGCGAGGCGGACGAGCCGCCCTTGCCCGCGCCGCCCTTGGGGGCGAAGGAGCCGAGGCCGCCGAAGGAGGGGAGGCCCAGGTCCGTCTTGATCTTCATCGTGCCGGAAAGCTGCTGCGCGTCCGACGCGGCGATCTTCTCGATGAGCTGCTGTGCGCTGATCTTCGGCAGATCGGGGTCACCTGAGGCCGCGAGCGCCGGGACCAGCCCGATGGTCGCGGCCGCCACCCCCGCCACCCCGACCGGGACCAGATACCGCGCGGCCTTGCGGCGGCCCGCGACGAGGTCCCTGGCCTCCTCGGTGGTGTGTGCGCTGTCGTTCGGTGCCATGTGTGCCTTACCTCCGTGGTCGGCGGCGTCCGTCCGTAGTACTGGCGCTCTGTCCACCCCGCGCCGCCATTCTCACCCGAATTGGTCAGGAGTGGTGTTCTCAATCTGACCAAATCAGCCGCCTTCAGGCGTCACCCCTCGGGAGCAACCTGGTGTACCTCTCTGGGATGACACCGGCACGGCGAACCTCCCCCGACCAGTAGGGGTTGCACGTCGCGTACCTGTCAGAAGCGTCAACTCAGCCGAGGCGAGGCAGGGTTGCCGCCCACCGTCACCAACGGACCGCGACACACCCCGAACTGAGCGGCCTTCAGGCGCATCCGCACCCCGAACCCCGCATCGGCCCGTACCCCGGCCTGTACCGGCAGGGAGGCCGGCACCCGGGCCGCGAAGGCGGCGGCGCCGGTTCGCCATTGTTTCGCCACGTGTGCGACCGTCTACGCAGCATCACCGGGCACCCGATAGTGTGACCTGGGTCACACTATTGACAATGCGGGTGTTCGAGTCACTTTGGGCCGGAATCCGTACACCTGAGTGAGAGCAACCGGCACCACCAAAGGGGATCGCCATGCTCACCGTCCGCCGCATCGCCGTCGGCGCTGCCGCCGGGACAGCCGTCCTCGCGCTGGCCGCCACGGGGTGCGGAAGCAGCAACAGCAAGACCGAGAAGCCGTCGACCACCACGACGGCCCCCGCGACCCCGAATCCGGCCGCCCCCGCCCTGAGCGCCACCAAGGTCGACAAGGTCGGCACGGTCGTCACCGACAGCAAGGGGTACGTCCTGTACCGCTTCGACAAGGACACCGCGAAGCCGTCCCACTCGAACTGTCTGGCCGCCTGTGCCGCGATCTGGCCCCCGGCCCCCGCCACCGACGCGCTGACGGTCAAGGGCATCGACAAGGCCCTGGTCGGCACGGTCACCCGCCCGGACGGCACCAAACAGCTGACCCTCGCGGGCTGGCCGCTCTACCGGTACGCCAAGGACGACGCGCCCCGTGAGGCGTACGGGCAGGGCGCCGGCGGCACCTGGTTCGCGATCACTCCGACCGGGGCGAAGGCGACGTCCGACACGGGCGGCGGCACGACCTCCGGCGGAGCCAACACGACCGGTGGCAACACCAACGGCGGCAGCACCAACGGCGGCAGCACGACCGGTGGCGACACCTCCGGCGCCGACTCCGGCGGATCCGACTCCGGTGGGTCCGACACCGGTGGGTCCGACACCGGCGGATCCGACTACTAGGAGAGTCGGCCCTAACCCGCCCGGTGCACCACCGCGTCGCACAGCTCCTCCAGAGCCGACTTCGCGTAGCACTCCGGCAGGGGCGCCAGCGTGGCGCGGGCCTCCTCCGCGTACCGCACGGTGTCCCTGCGGGCCTGTTCGAGCGCCGGGTGCACCCGCAGCCGGCGCAGCGTCTCGGCGTGCCGGGCGTCGTCCGTCAGGTCGCCGTCGAGCAGCGCGACCAGCTCCAGGTCCTCCGGGCGGCCGTACTGGGCGGCCTGCGCCCGCAGGTGCAGGACCGGCAGCGTCGGGATGCCCTCGCGCAGGTCGGTGCCGGGGGTCTTGCCGGACTCGTGCGAGTCGCTGGCGATGTCCAGGACGTCGTCGGCCAGCTGGAACGCGGTGCCGAGCCGCTCGCCGTACTGCGTGAGGATGTCCACGACCGACTCGTCGGCGCCCGACATCATCGCGCCGAACCGGCCGGAGACGGCCACCAGTGAGCCGGTCTTGCCCGCGAGCACGTCGAGGTAGTGGTCGACCGGGTCGCGGCCGTCGCGCGGGCCCGCGGTCTCCAGGATCTGGCCGGTGACCAGCCGTTCGAACGCCTCGGCCTGGATACGCACGGCCTCCGGGCCCAGGTCGGCCAGGATGTGCGAGGCGCGGGCGAACAAGAAGTCGCCGGTGAGGACCGCGACCGAGTTGTCCCAGCGGACGTTGGCGCTGGCCACCCCGCGCCGCACCTCGGCCTCGTCCATGACGTCGTCGTGGTAGAGCGTCGCCAGGTGGGTCAGCTCGACCACCACCGCCGAGGGCACGACACCCGGCGCGTAGGGGTCGCCGAACTGCGCGGCGAGCATCACGAGCAGGGGCCTGAAGCGTTTGCCACCCGCGCGCACGAGGTGCTGCGCGGCCTCCGTGATGAAGGGGACCTCGCTCTTGGTGGCGTCGAGCAGGCCCGCCTCGACTGCCGCCAATCCGGTCTGGACATCGGCTTCAAGAGCCTGGTCCCGCACGCTCAGCCCGAACGGCCCGACGACGGTCACGAGGGGTACTCCTGTCTGCTGACGATCACACGGATTGTCGATGTGTCGCTGCCTTCACTCAAGTCAGCGTATCCGGTCGCTGTTCGATCACCGCTGGCGCCTTCCCGTCACCCCCCGCGCACAGCCCGAAGGACCCCGGTATGTTCGTGATCGACTCATACGATCAGGAGTAGACCTTTTGTCCGAAACGGCCACCGACACCGCTACCGACCCCGGCGTGGGCGCCGAGCACACCCTGCACCCCGTCCACTGAGGTCCTGCGAGGCTGCCATGCGGATCCGAACCGACTTCCCGTACGAGACCACCCGCGCGGACGTACGCATTCCGCTTCCCGACGGGACGCGGCTGTACGCCCGGATCTGGCGGCCCGTGACCGACGGGCCCGTACCGGCGCTGCTCGAATACCTGCCGGACCGGCTCACCGACCGGACCGCGCCGCGCGACTGGCAGCGCCATCCCTGGTACGCGGGACACGGCTACGCCTCCGTACGCGTCGATGTGCGCGGGCACGGCAACAGCGAGGGCCTGCCGGGGGACGCCTATGGCGCGCAGGAGCTCGCGGACGGGGTCGCGGTCGTCGACTGGCTCGCCGCACAGCCCTGGTGCGACGGCAAGGTCGGCATGTTCGGGATCTCCTGGGGCGGCTCCACCTCCCTGCGGATCGCGGCCCTCGCGCCCGGGCCGCTCAAGGCGGTCGTCACGGTCTGCTCGTCGGACGACCGCTATGACAACGACGGGCCCTACCTGGGAGGTTCCGTCCTCGCCGCGGAGATGCACGCCCGGTCGGCGCGGACGCTGGCATTCACGGCCCGCCCGCCGGACCCGGTGTTCGGCGGCGACCAGTGGCGGGACATGTGGCTGACGCGCCTGGAGTCGATGGAGCCGCCCGTCCACACCTGGCTGGCGCACCAGACCCGCGACGCGTACTGGACGCACGGCGGCGCCGGCGAGGACTACGGGGCGATCGGCGCGGCCGTGCTCGCGGTGGGCGGCTGGCACGACCCGTACCGGGACACCGTGCTGCGCCTGGTGGAGCACCTGCCCGCCGACCGGGTGCGCGGCCTGGTCGGCCCATGGGCGCACCAGTACCCCGACCGGGGGCTGCCGCCCGGCCCGGCCATCGGCTTCCTCCAGGAGACCCTGCGCTGGTGGGACCACTGGCTCAGGGGCGAGGACAGCGGGATCATGGACGAGCCGCTGCTGCGCTCCTGGATCGGCGAGTCGCACCGGCCCGCCACGGTGTACGAGGAGCTGCCCGGCCGCTGGGTGGGCGACCCGGCGTGGCCCTCGCCGCACGTCACCCCCGTCGCGTACGCGCTCGGGGGCGCCCCGGTCCGGGTCGACTCGCCGCAGCACACCGGCCTGGACGCGGGCCGCTTCCTCCCGTCCGGCGACGACGCCGACCTGCCGCCGGACCAGCGCGCCGAGGACGCGTACTCGGCGGCGTTCGACTTCGCGGTGCCGGACGACGGGCCGCCCCTTGAGATCCTCGGGCGCCCGGAGGTGACGCTGCGGCTGCGCATGGACGTCCCGTTCGGGCAGGCTGTCGCGCGCCTCTGCGATGTGGCGCCGGACGGCTCGTCCACCCTGGTCACCCGGGGCGCGCTCAACCTCTCCGCGCGCGAGGGCCGGGACAGGGCGGACGCCTGGCCGCTGGGCTCCACCCAGGACGTGACGTTTCTCCTCAACAGCATCGGCCACAGCTTCCCGCCCGGCCACCGCGTCCGGCTCGCGGTCTCCTCCGCGTACTGGCCGTGGATCTGGCCGCAGGCGGACTCGGTGGGCTTCACGGTCGACCCGCAGGGCAGCTCGCTGAGCCTGCCGGTGCGGGAGCGGACGGCCGACGCGATCGCCTTCGAGGAGCCCGAGCAGTCGGCGCCGCTCGGCGTGGTCTCCCCCGAGTCGCTGGACGAGCCCCGGCCGGAGCGCCTGGTCGTCCGTGACGTCGCCAAGGGCGAGTGGCGCCTGGAGGTGGACCCGGGCCACTGCGGTACGCGGGTCCACCCCGACGGCCTGGAGTACACCGAGGACGCCCGGGAGACGTACACGATCGAGGAGGCGGACCCCCTGTCCGCGCGCACCCGCTCGGACTGGACGATCCGGCTGCACCGGCCGGAGCTGGCCTGGGACGTCACGATCACCACGCGGTCCGAGATCGCCTGCGACGCGGCGGACTTCCTCACCTCGGACGAGGTGGTGTGCCGGGACGGCGGGGAGGTGGTCTTCCACCGGACGTGGGAGAAGCGCGTCCCCCGCACGGCGGGCTGACCCGGGCCCCGCCCCTTCGGCCGCCCGCCTGCGGAGTTTCCGGACATCGCGCACTCTTTGGACCCTGCCGACGCCACCATCGCCGACGTAACGTGTCCTCCACACCCGTGGAAAGCGAGGCAGGCACAGATGTCCGAGCAGAGCCCGCTCGACCTGGCCGAGGGCGACCCCTTCGGCCCGCACAACCTTCCGTACGGCGTCTTCTCCACGCCCGACGCGCCCGATCACCGCCGCGTCGGCGTCCGCATCGGCGACCACGTCCTGGACGCGGGGGCCGCCGCGCACGCACTCGGCTCCCCGTACGCGGCACTGCTCGCCCGGCCGACGCTGAACCCGCTGCTCGCGGCCGGGCGCACTGCCTGGCGCGATGTGCGGCGCGCGCTGACGGCGTGGGTGACGGTCCCCGCCCACCGGCCCGACATAGAGCCCCTGCTGCACCCGCTGGACACGGTCACCCTGCATCTGCCGTACGAGGTCTCGGACTACGTCGACTTCTACGCGAGCGAACACCACGCCACCAACGTGGGCCGGATCTTCCGGCCGGACGGGGACGCGCTCACCCCCAACTGGAAGCACCTGCCGATCGGTTACCACGGCCGGTCCGGCACGATCGTGGTCTCCGGTACGGACGTGGCGCGCCCGCACGGGCAGCGCAAGGCGCCGTCCGACCCGGCGCCGGTGTTCGGACCCTCGGTGAAGCTGGACATCGAGGCGGAGGTGGGCTTCGTGGTGGGCGCCCCGTCCCCGCTGGGCAAGCCGGTGGACCTGGCCTCCTTCGAGGACCACGTCTTCGGCCTCTTCCTCCTGAACGACTGGTCGGCGCGGGACATCCAGGCGTGGGAGTACGTGCCGCTCGGCCCGTTCCTGGGCAAGTCCTTCGCCACCTCGGTCTCCGCGTGGGTCACCCCGCTGGAGGCCCTGACGGCCGCCCGGGTCGCCCCGCCCGCGCGGGACTTCCCGCTGCTGCCCTACCTCGACGACGCGGACGCCGAGGTCCCGGGCGGCTTCGACATCCGCATCGCCGTCGCCCTCAACGGCCAGCTCGTGGCCGAGCCGCCGTTCGCCGGCATGTACTGGACGGCAGCCCAGCAGCTCGCCCACATGACGGTGAACGGCGCGTCACTGCGCACCGGCGACGTGTACGGCTCCGGGACGGTGAGCGGCCCCGAACGCGACCAGCGCGGCTCCTTCCTGGAACTGACCTGGAACGGCACGGAGCCGATGGACCTCCCCACCGGCAAGCGCACGTTCCTGGAGGACGGCGACATCGTCACCATGACGGCCTGGGCCCCCGGCCCGGACGGGGTCCGGGTGGGGCTGGGGGAGGTCACGGGGCGGATCGTGGAGGGGTAGGGAGACGGCTCCCGGGGGCTGGGGGAGGCGCAAGGGGGTGCAGGGGCGAAGCCCCGCGAGCGGGGTGCAGGGGCCGCAGGCCCCGCCCGGGGTCCGGGGCGAAGCCCCGGGGAAACCTTCCTACCTACCCCACCCCGCCCCCGGAGGGTTTGGGGAAGGGGCGGGGTGGGGCTCAAACCTCCCCCAGCACCGCCAGCACGCCCTCCCCGTACGTCACTCGTTTCTTCTCGCCCACCCCGGCGATCGCGCCCAGCTCCTCCAGCGAGCCTGGCCGGGTGACGGCGATCTCCCGCAGGGTCGCGTCGTGGAAGATCACATACGCCGGAACGCCCTGCTCCCGGGCCTGCGCGGCCCGCCATGCCCGCAGGGCCTCGAACAGCGGCGCCGCCTCCTGTGGGAAGTCGGCCGGGGCCGCCTTCGCCTTGCCGGCGCCCCGTGCGCGGGACGCGCGCTCCGGCTTCTCCGGCTCCGAGCGCAACCGGACCTCGCGCAGGCGCCCGAGGACCTCCCCGCTCGTCTCCGTCAGGACCAGCGTCCCGTACTCGCCCTCCACCGCCAGCAGCCCCTGCGCGAGCAACTGCCGCACCACACCCCGCCACTGCGCCTCGGAGAGCTCCTCCCCGATGCCGAACACGGACAGCGCGTCGTGGTCGAACTGGATCACCTTCGCCGTCTTGCGGCCGAGCAGGATGTCGATGATCTGGCCCGCCCCGAACTTCTGGCGCCGCTCCCGCTCCAGCCGTACGACCGTGGACAGCACCTTCTGCGCGGCCACTGTGCCGTCCCAGGTCTCGGGCGGGTTCAGACACGTGTCGCAGTTGCCGCAGTGGGCGGCCGGGGCGTCCTGGCCGAAGTACTGCAGGAGCTGGGCGCGGCGGCACTCGGCCGTCTCGCAGAGCGCCAGCATCGAGTCCAGGTGCGCGGCCGCGCGGCGCCGGAACGCCTCGTCGCCCTCGCCGCCCTGGATGAGCTTGCGCTGCTGGACCACGTCCTGCAGGCCGTACGCCATCCACGCCGTGGACGGCAGGCCGTCGCGGCCCGCTCGGCCCGTCTCCTGGTAGTAGCCCTCGACCGACTTGGGCAGGTCCAGATGGGCCACGAACCGTACGTCCGGCTTGTCGATGCCCATGCCGAACGCGATGGTCGCCACCACGACCAGCCCGTCCTCCCGCAGGAAGCGGGACTGGTGCAGCGCGCGCGTGGCCGCGTCGAGCCCCGCGTGGTACGGCACCGCCTCCACCCCGTTGTCGCTCAGATACCGCGCGGTCTTCTCCACGGACGCGCGCGAGAGGCAGTAGACGATGCCCGCGTCCCCCTCGTGCTCCTCCTTCAGGAAGGTCAGGAGCTGCTTCTTGGGGTCGTTCTTCGGCACGATCCGGTACTGGATGTTCGGCCGGTCGAAGCTCGCCTCGAAGTGGCGCGCGTGCGGCATCGCCAGCCGGTCGGTGATCTCCCGGTGGGTGACCCGCGTCGCCGTCGCCGTCAGCGCGATGCGCGGCACGTCCGGCCAGCGCTCCCCCAGCATCGACAGCGCCAGGTAGTCCGGGCGGAAGTCGTGGCCCCACTGCGCCACGCAGTGCGCCTCGTCGATCGCGAAGACCGAGATCTTGGCCCGGGAGAGCAGATCGAGCGTGGCCTCCACGCGCAGCCGCTCCGGGGCCAGGTAGAGCAGGTCGAGCTCGCCCGCGAGGAGCTCCGCCTCCACCGTGCGGCGCTCGTCGAAGTCCTGCGTGGAGTTGATGAAACCGGCCCGCACGCCGAGCGCCCGCAGCGCGTCCACCTGGTCCTGCATGAGGGCGATCAGCGGGGAGACCACCACGCCCGTGCCGGGTCTGACCATGGCCGGGATCTGGTAGCAGAGCGACTTTCCGGCGCCCGTCGGCATGAGCACCACGGCGTCCCCGCCGGCCACCACGTGCTCGATGACCGCGCCCTGGTCACCGCGGAAGGTCTCGTAGCCGAAGACGCGCTTCAGCGTCCGCAGCGCCTCGCTCTCGACCGCTGCCGCGACCGTTGTCCCGGCCACCGGCTGGTCCGCCACCTCGACCGCCCCTTCCGTCCCGTTCATGCCGCCGTCCCCCACCGTCGTCCCGTTGACTCCGCCACCCCTGCCACGATAGGGGGCCCGGCGGACACGGCCCGCCGCGGTCGTGGCAGATCTTCCCTGACCGGGGGTAAAACGCCAGGTCAGAGCGGGCGCAAAGTTATCCACAGGTGGCGCAACACTGTGGCAACACCACCGCGCCACCCGCGTCGGTATGGTCCACCGCATGCCAGCCGAACGCACCCGTGAGCGCACCGCGCCGGTCTCCGCCGCGCGTCGGCGCAGGCTGCGCGCGGACCAGGCGCGGCAGCTCGCCGACCTGCTGCGGCGCCAGGCCCTCTCGGGCTCCTTCCCCGGCGGCGTCCTGCCCCTCGAAGACGCCATCGGCGCCGACTTCCGGGTCTCGCGCAACACCGTCCGCCAGGCGCTCGACCTGCTACGGGCGGAGGGTCTGGTCGAGCGCCAGCCCGGCGTCGGCACGGTGGTGGTCTGCGAGAAGTACGCGCACGGCCTCGACCGGCTGCAGGGGCTCGCCGAGACCCTGCACGAGCACGGCACGGTCACCAACGTGGTGCGGACCGCCGGGCCCGTCCCCGCGCCCGCGCCGGTCGCCGGACGGCTGCGCGTCCCCGAGCACAGCGACGTGCTCTACATCGAGCGGCTGCGCCTGCTGAACGGCCTGCCGCTCTCCCTCGACCTCACCTACGTCCCCATGGACATCGGCGCCGAGCTGATCGGCTGCGACCTGGAGAACACCGACGTCTTCCGGCTGATCGAGTCCCTGACCGGCACCCGGCTGGGCGCCGCCGACATCACCCTGGAGGCAGTCAACGCCGACGCGCACTCCGCCGCCGTCCTCCAGGCCCCGCGCGGGGCCGCCGTCCTCATGCTGGAACGGCTCACCCACCTCAGTGACGGCCGCCCGGTGGACCTGGAGTTCATCCGGTTCCGCGGCGACCGCATCAGCATGAGCGGGCTGCTCCACCGGTCCGCCTGAGCCGCCCCGGGGCGGCCACCGCCGTCCCCCCTTCACCGCCCTACCCCTTCCCTGGAGACAGCCATGCCCCTGGCGCCCCAGCGGGCCGACGTGCCCGTGACCGTCGACGCATCCAAGTGCATCGACGGCTGCACCCTCTGCGTCGACATGTGCCCGCTCGACTCGCTGGCGATCGACCCGGCGAGCGGCAAGGCGTTCATGCACGTCGACGAGTGCTGGTACTGCGGCCCCTGCGCGGCCCGGTGCCCGACCGGAGCCGTCACGGTCAACATGCCCTATCTGCTCAGGTGAGAGGCCGAATCCCGATGAAACGCACAACCACCGCCGGTATCGCGGCCGTCGCCCTGCTCCTGCCCCTCACCGGCTGCGGCGGCGACGCCGAGGCCGGTGGCTCCCGTACGGTCACGGTGACCGTCGGCTACCAGTCCAAGACCATCAACACCGTGACCGCGGGCACCCTGCTGCGCTCGCTCGGCGCCTTCGAGCGGGAGCTGGCGGCGCGTGGCGAGCAGGACGGCCTCACCTACAAGGTGAAGTGGGAGGACTACGCGACGGGCGCGCCCATCACCGCGCAGATGACCGCCGGGAAGGTCGACATCGGGTCGATGGGCGACTTCCCGCTGCTGCTCAACGCGGCGCGCGGCAAGCAGCTGGGACGGCCCACCCACCTGGTCTCCGTCACCGGCTACAACCTGCGCGGCGGCCTCAACACCGTGATGACGACGCCCGGTTCCCCACTCACCGATCTGGGTGAACTGCGCGGCAAAAAGGTGTCGACCAGTATCGGCTCGGCCGCCGACGGCACCCTCGTACGGGCCCTCCAGCGCGCGGGGCTCGACGCCGGCAAGGACATCCACAAGGTCAACCAGCAGCCCGCCGTCGGCGCTTCCGCGCTCGGCGCGGGCAGTGTGGACGCCCTGTCGCAGTTCGTCGCGTGGCCGGGACTGCTCGCCTTCCAGGGCAAGGCGAAGGCGCTCTACGACGGCGCCGAGCTGAACCTGGCGACCTTCCACGGCGTCACCGCGCGCGAGGACTTCGCCAAGAAGAGGCCGGCCGTGCTCGACGCCTTCCTGCGGGCGCAGATCACCGCGACCGCGTATCTGCGCGAACACCCCGTCCAGGCCGCCGAGAAGGTGGCCGCGGCGACCGGCCTGCCGGCCGAGGTGGTCTACCTCTACAACGGCGCCCACGGCATCGCCGCCTTCGACCCCACCCTCAAGCCGCGGCTCGTCGACGCCCTCAAGCAGGACGTGCCGGTCCTGAAGGCGGCGAAGCTGGTGGGCGACGTGGACGTGGACGCGTTCGTCGACGACCACTTCATAAAGAAGGCGTACGGCGCCGACTACGGGCGCCAGTCCGCGGCCACCGCCCCCGCGCCCCGCAGCGAGGTCTGGCTGAAGGGGGCCGAGAAGACCGACGCGTTCGACTCGCCCGGCCCGGCCCTGCGCTTCGCGGCGGCCCACCGCGACACCGTGCGCGCCGTCTACGTGCCCGACGCCACCACCGGCACCTCCTGGTTCGCGGACCGGGCGGTCTGGGTGCGGGACGGGTCCGAGCTCAAGCCGTTCGTGACGCCCTCGGTCGCCGCCCGGTACGTCACGGCCCATCCCGGCGCCCGTACCGTCCCCTACGCCACCGCGCTCGCCGCGGCCGCCGCCTCATGACCCGCCGTCTCGTCCGGGCCCTGTCGCTGCTGGCCGCACTCGGCCTGTGGCAGCTGCTGACCTCGTACGACGTCGACCTCTGGCTGCGCTTCGCCCAGTTCCCCACCGTCACCGACGTGGCCCGGGAGTTCGGCCACCGGGTGGGCGAGGGCACCTACTGGCAGGACGTCACCCAGAGCCTGACCCGCATCCTCACCGGCTTCGCCCTCGCCTCCGTCCTCGGCGTGGCCACCGGAGTCGCGCTCGCCCGCTCCCGGCTCGCCACCGACCTGCTGGGGCCGTTGCTCGAAGTCCTGCGGCCCATTCCGGCGATCGCGCTGGTCCCGGTGGCGATCCTGCTCTTCCCCTCCAACGAGCAGGGCATCGTCTTCATCACCTGCACCGCCGCCTTCTTCCCGGTGGTGGTGGCCACGCGGCACGCGGTCGCCGCGCTGACCCCGGTCTGGGAGGAGGCGGTCCGCACGATGGGCGGCGGCCGCTGGCGGGTGCTCGGCTCGGTGGTGCTGCCCGGCGCGCTCCCCGGCGTCTTCGGTGGCCTCTCGGTCGGCATCGGCGTCTCGTGGATCTGTGTGATCTCAGCGGAGATGATCTCCGGTGAGTACGGCGTCGGCTACCGCACCTGGCAGGACTACACGGTGGTGGACTACCCCGGCGTCCTCGTCGGCATGGCCACCATCGGCGTCCTCGGCCGGCTCACCGCCGGCGCCGTGGAGCTCCTCGGCCGGCGCCTGACCCGCTGGCTGCCGCGCCCCTCGTACGGCCCGGGCGCCCGGCCCCGTACCGGCAGGGCCGTCACCGCCACCCCCGCCGTTCCCCCGACCCCCACCGAGGCGGCCCGCCATGACCAGCTCGTCTGAGCCCGACCGCACCGCGGGCGCCGTCCTCGCGCTCCACGACGCCCTGCTCGGCCACCCCGGCGCCCCCGTCCTCGACGGTGTCACCCTCGATGTCGCGGCGGGCGAGGTGCTCGCCGTCGTGGGGCCCTCGGGCTGCGGCAAGTCCACCCTGCTGCGGACCCTGGCCGGGCTGCTGCCGCCGCTCTCGGGCCGGGTCACCCAGGACGGGGAGCCGGTCCTGGGCCCCGGCGCCGAGCGGGCGCTGGTCTTCCAGGAGGACGCCCTGCTGCCGTGGCGCTCCCTGCGCGCCAACGTCGAGCTGCCGCTGGCCGTCCAAGGGGTGCCCCGGGCCGAGCGCCGCGCCCGCGCGCAGGCGTGGCTGGGCCGGGTCGGGCTCGACGCGCACGCCGCGAAGCTGCCCCACCGCGTCTCCGGCGGCCAGCGCCAACGCGCCCAGCTGGCCCGGGCGCTGGCGGGGCGCCCGCGCGCGGTCCTGATGGACGAGCCGTTCGGCGCGCTGGACGCGCAGACCCGCGCCGGGATGCAGCGGCTGCTCGTCGAGGTCCTCGACGGCACCGGCGCGACCGTCGTCTTCGTCACGCACGACGTGGACGAGGCGCTGTTCCTGGCCGACCGGGTCGCGCTGATCGGCACCGGGCGCGTCCTCGCGGTGCCCCGGCCGCGCGAGCGCGAAGCCCACGACGACCCGGCGACCACGGCCCTGCGCCGCGAGGTCCTCGCCTCCCTCGGAGACACCCCCCTGCCCGCCGAACGCCCCTGAAAGGCCTCCTCATGCAGATCCCCGCACTCGCCGACGCCGAGGAGCTGACCTGCGACGTCCTCGTCGTGGGGGGTGGCACGGCGGGCACGATGGCCGCGCTCACCGCCGCCGAGCGCGGCGCGCACGTCCTGCTCCTCGAAAAGGCCCACGTCCGCCACTCCGGCGCCCTCGCCATGGGCATGGACGGCGTCAACAACGCGGTGATCCCCGGCCGCGCCGAGCCCGACGACTATGTCGCCGAGATCACCCGCGCCAACGACGGCATCGTCGACCAGTCCACCGTCCGCCAGACCGCGACCCGCGGCTTCGCGATGGTGCGGCGCCTGGAGTCGTACGGCGTGAAGTTCGAGAAGGACGAGCACGGCGCGTACGCGGTCCGCCAGGTGCACCGCTCCGGGTCGTACGTGCTGCCCATGCCCGAGGGCAAGGACGTCAAGAAGGTCCTCTACCGGCAGCTCAGACGGCGCGAGATGCGCGAGCGCATCCGCATCGAGAACCGGGTGATGCCGGTACGTATCCTCACGGCGGGCGGCCGCGCGGTCGGGGCGGCGGGCTTCAACACCCGGACCGGCGCGTTCGTCACCGTGCGCGCCGGCGCGGTGGTCCTGGCGACCGGCGCGTGCGGCCGCCTCGGCCTGCCCGCCTCCGGCTATCTCTACGGCACCTACGAGAACCCCACCAACGCGGGCGACGGCTACGCCATGGCGTACCACGCGGGCGCCGAGCTCACCGGCATCGAGTGCTTCCAGATCAACCCGCTGATCAAGGACTACAACGGCCCGGCCTGCGCCTACGTGGCGAATCCCTTCGGCGGCTACCAGGTCAACCGGCACGGCGAGCGGTTCGTCGACTCGGACTACTGGTCCGGGCAGATGATGGCCGAGTTCGCCGCCGAGGTCGCCAGCGACCGGGGACCGGTCTACCTCAAGCTCAGCCATCTGCCCGAGGAGTCGGTGTCGGCCCTCGAAACGATCCTGCACTCCACCGAACGCCCCACCCGCGGCACCTTCCACGCGAACCGCGGCCACGACTACCGCACCCACGACATCGAGATGCACATCTCGGAGATCGGCCTGTGCGGCGGCCACTCGGCGTCCGGCGTCCGCGTCGACGACCACGGCCGCACCACCGTGCCCCGGCTGTACGCGGCGGGCGACCTGGCGTGCGTCCCGCACAACTACATGATCGGCGCGTTCGTCTTCGGCGACCTGGCGGGCGCGGACGCGGCCCGGTTCACCGCGTACGAGGGCGAACTCCCGCCCGATCAGCTGCGCGAGGCCCACGAGCTGGTCTACCGGCCGCTGCGGCATCCGTCAGGGCCGCCCCAGCCCCAGGTCGAGTACAAGCTGCGCCGGTTCGTGAACGACTACGTGGCCCCGCCGAAGTCGGGCGCCCGGCTCTCCCTGGCCGTCGAGCACTTCGAGCGGATGCGGACGGAGATCTCACAAATGGGGGCGCGGACCCCGCACGAACTGATGCGGTGCGCGGAAGTGACGTTCATCCGGGACTGCGCGGAGATGGCGGCGCGCTCGTCGCTGGCCCGCACCGAGTCGCGCTGGGGCCTCTACCACGAGCGGACCGACCACCCCGAGCGCGACGACGAGGACTGGCTGCACCACCTGGACCTGCGCAAGTCCGCGTCCGGCGCCATGGAGTTCACGGCGCGGCCGGTGGAGCCCTACCTCGTCCCCGTCGACGGCTACGCCCCCACCGGCGGCACCCCGCGCCACCTCGGCGAGGTGCACCCGGAGCAGGTGGCGACGGCGGGGTCCCGGGAGAGGGCGCCGATCGGTTCGGACCCGGCCGCACGCGCACAGGCGGCGACGGCCACTTCCCACTCCCCCCGCATCCTGGAGGCCCTGTCGCTGGCCGAGGGCGAGCCCGGGCTGGACGCCTTCACGGGGTACCTGACCGACGCCGACCCTGCGGTCCGCTCGGCGGCCGTCGCCACCCTCACGGAGTCGGCCCCGGCCGGCGTGGGCCCGGCCCTGGCGGCCCGGCTGGCGGACACGGACGCGGGCGTACGGGCGGCTGCGGCTCGCGGCCTGCTGGAACTGGTCGAAGTGCTGCCGCCGGATCAGGAGTTGAGGGCGGGACTGCTTCAGGCATCCACGAGCGGGGACGCGGGCGTACGCGCCGGAGCCCTGGAAGTCCTGCGCGCCCTGCGCCTGGGCGACGCGTCCCACTACGCGGGCCTGCTCACCGACCCCGACATCGAGGTGCGGCTCTCGGCGGTACGCGGCCTGGTCTCGGTGGACGCGCAGGACGCCCTGGTACGGGCGGCTACGGACCCGGCCCGCGAGGTCCGGGTCGCGACGGCCCGCGCTCTGCTCTCCCCCGCCCGTCTGACCCCGCTCCTGGACGACGGCGACGCGCTGGTGAGGGCGGCGGCGTACACCTCACTCGCCGGGGTGGGATGCCCTGACGACGTGGCCGTACGGGCGATATCGGCCCTGACGGACGCGGCCTGGCAGGTACGGGCGGGGGCGGCGACGGCGCTGGGAGGAGCACCCGCACAGATCGCTGTCCCAGCCTTGACCAACGCGCTGACCGACCACAACGCGGACGTCCGCAAGGCAGCGGTCCTGTCCCTGCGGTCCCACGCGACTCCGGAGGCGCGGGCGGCCCTGGCCGAGGCGGTGAACGACGCGGACGCGGACGTACGGGCGTACGCGGCCCGGAGATAGCACGAGGCCCCCGGCACCAGCCACGGTGCCGGGGGCTTGACGGAAGTACCGCAAGGCCACCCCCAGGGGCGCGGGGCCGCGACACCGCGCGGGCGCGACCGGCCCAGCACGGTCCGCAGCCGAATACCCACGCCCCCGTGGAGCGTCAGCGCACGAACACTCCCGCCTGGCTCGCCAGATCCAGGAAGTACTGAGGCGCCACACCCAGCACCAGCGTCACCGCGACGCCGACCCCGATCGCCGTCATCGTCAGCGGCGACGGAACCGCCACCGTCGGCCCGTCGGCCTTCGGCTCGCTGAAGAACATCAGCACGATCACCCGGATGTAGAAGAACGCGGCGATCGCCGAAGAGATCACACCGACCACGACCAGCGCCCCCGCGCCGCCCTCCGCCGCCGCCTTGAACACGGCGAACTTCCCGGCGAAGCCGGAGGTCAGCGGGATGCCTGCGAAGGCGAGCAGGAAGACCGCGAACACCGCCGCCACCAGCGGCGAGCGCCGGCCGAGCCCTGCCCACTTGGACAGGTGGGTCGCCTCGCCGCCCGCGTCGCGCACCAGCGTGACGACCGCGAACGCCCCGATCGTCACGAACGAGTACGCGCCGAGGTAGAACAGCACCGACGAGATCCCGTCCGCGTTCGTCGCGATCACACCCGCGAGGATGAACCCGGCGTGCGCGATCGACGAGTACGCGAGGAGCCGCTTGATGTCGGTCTGGGTGATCGCGACGATCGCGCCGCCCACCATCGTGACGATGGCGACGCCCCACATCACCGGCCGCCAGTCCCACCGCATCCCGGGCAGCACCACATAGAGCAGCCGCAGCAGCGCGCCGAAGGCCGCGACCTTGGTGGCGGCCGCCATGAAGCCGGTGACCGGGGTGGGCGCGCCCTGGTAGACGTCCGGCGTCCACATGTGGAACGGCACCGCGCCGACCTTGAAGAGCAGCCCCATCAGCAGCATCGCGCCGCCGATCAGCAGCAGCACGTCGTTGCCCATCGTGCCCGCCAGCGCCGGGTCCACCGTCTGAACCGTGCCGTCGACGACGTCCGCGATCGTCGCGTACTGGACCGAGCCCGCGTAGCCGTACAGGAGCGCGATGCCGAACAGCAGGAACGCCGACGAGAAGGCGCCGAGCAGGAAGTACTTCACCGCCGCTTCCTGCGACATCAGCCGCTTGCGGCGGGCCAGCGCGCACAGCAGGTACAGCGGGAGGGAGAAGACCTCAAGCGCCACGAAGAGCGTCAGCAGGTCGTTGGCCGCCGGGAACACCAGCATCCCGGAGATCGCGAAGAGCGCCAGCGGGAAGACCTCGGTGGTCGCGAAACCGGCCCTGACCGCGGCCTTCTCGCTGTCACTGCCCGGTACGGAGGCGGCCTGCGCGGCGAACGAGTCGACCCGGTTGCCATGCGCCTCGGGGTCCAGGCGGCGCTCGGCGAAGGTGAAGATCGCGACGATCGAGGCGAGGAGAATGGTGCCCTGGAGGAAGAGCGCCGGGCCGTCGACGGCCACCGCGCCCATCGCCGCGATGTGCGCCTTCGTCGTGCCGTACCCGTCGGCCGCGAGGGCGACCACCGCGGCGAAGGCGGCGGCGAGCGCGATCACGGAGAGGAACACCTGGGCGTAGTAACGGCTCTTGCGCGGGACGAACGCCTCGATCAGCACGCCCACCACCGCCGCGCCGACCACGATCAGCGTGGGCGACAGCTGTGCGTACTCGATGTGCGGCGCCGGGATCTTGTCCACCTTGCCGTCGGCCGCCGTCGTCCACAGGCTGTGGACAGCTGTTGCTGTACTCACTGGGCCGCCTCCACCACGGGCTTGGGGTCCTTCTTGTGTACGTCGGACATGGTGTGCTGCACCGCCGGGTTGACGATGTCGGTCAGCGGCTTCGGGTAGACCCCCAGGAAGACCAGCAGCGCGATCAGCGGGGCGACCACCAGGAGCTCGCGGACCTTGAGGTCCGGCAGGCCCTGCACCCCGGCCTTGACCGGGCCGGTCATCGTGCGCTGGTAGAGCACCAGCACGTACAGCGCGGCCAGCACGATGCCCAGCGTGGCGATCACGCCGATCGCCGGATAGCGGCTGAACGTGCCCACCAGGACCAGGAATTCACTGATGAAGGGTGCGAGGCCGGGCAGCGACAGGGTCGCCAGACCGCCCACCAGGAACGTGCCCGCGAGCAGCGGGGCCACCTTCTGCACCCCGCCGTAGTCCGCGATCAGACGCGAGCCGCGGCGCGAGATCAGGAAGCCGGCCACCAGCATCAGCGCGGCCGTCGAGATCCCGTGGTTGACCATGTACAGCGTGGCGCCGGACTGGCCCTGGGTGGTCATCGCGAAGATGCCCATGACGATGAAGCCGAAGTGCGAGATCGACGCGTACGCCACCAGGCGCTTGATGTCGCGCTGGCCGACCGCGAGCAGCGCCCCGTAGATGATGCTGATCACGGCGAGGACCATGATCACCGGCGTCGCCCACTTCGACGCCTCCGGGAAGAGCTGGAGGCAGAAGCGAAGCATCGCGAAGGTGCCGACCTTGTCGACCACCGCCGTGATCAGCACCGCGACCGGCGCCGTGGCCTCGCCCATCGCGTTGGGCAGCCAGGTGTGCAGCGGCCAGAGCGGGGCCTTCACCGCGAAGGCGAAGAAGAAGCCGAGGAACAGCAGCCGCTCGGTGTTGGTCGCCATGTCCAGCGAGCCGCTCGCGCGCGCGGCCGCGATCTCGTCGAGCGAGAACGTCCCGGCCACCACGTACAGCCCGATCACCGCGGCCAGCATGAGCAGACCGCCGACCAGGTTGTAGAGCAGGAACTTGACCGCCGCGTACGACCGTTGGGTGGCCGCCGCCTCGTCGCCGTGCTCGTGGGCGCGGTCGCCGAAGCCGCCGATCAGGAAGTACATCGGGATCAGCATGGCTTCGAACAGGATGTAGAAGAGGAAGACGTCGGTGGCCTCGAAGGAGAGGACCACCATCGCCTCGACGGCGAGGATCAGGGCGAAGAAGCCCTGGGTGGGCCGCCATCGATAGTTCTCGGTCTCCTTGGGGCCTCCCCTGCTCGAACGAAGTTGAGAGCTTGGGGAAGGGTCCGCGTCGTGCCAGCCCGCCACGATGATGAACGGGATGAGCAGCGCGGTGAGCGCGATCAGCGCCACCCCGATGCCGTCCACACCCAGCTCGTAGCGGACGCCGAAGTCCTTGATCCAGGCGTGCGATTCGGTCAGCTGGTACCGGTCTCCGCCCGGCTCGAACCGTACGAGCTGGACGGCGCCCAGGACCAGCGTGCCCAGCGAGACCAGCAGCGCCAGCCACTTGGCGGCGGTGCGCCGCTCTGCCGGGACCGCGGCGGTGGCGATCGCGCCGACCGCCGGGAGCGCCGCCGTCGCGGTAAGGAGGGGGAACGACATGCCTTACACCGCCCTCATCAGCAGGGTCGCGGCGATGAGCACCGCCGCACCTCCGAACATCGAGACCGCGTACGAACGGGCGAAGCCGTTCTGCAGCTTGCGCAGCCGGCCGGAGAGCCCGCCGAACCCCGCCGCGGTGCCGTTGACCACGCCGTCGACCAGGGTGTGGTCGACGTACACGAGCGAGCGGGTGAGGTGCTCGCCGCCACGGACCAGGACCACGTGGTTGAAGTCGTCCTGGAGCAGGTCGCGGCGGGCGGCCCGGGTGAGCAGCGAGCCGCGCGGGGCGACGACCGGGACCGGCTTGCGTCCGTACTGCGCCCAGGCGAGGCCGACGCCGATCAGCAGCACAGTGACGGTGGCCGCGGTGACCACTCCCTCGCTCACCGGCGAGTCGCCGTGCGAGAGGCTCGTGACCGGCTCCAGCCACTTCACGAACGACTCGTTGATGCTGAAGAGCCCGCCCGCGAGGACCGAGCCGAAGGCCAGGATGATCATCGGGATCGTCATGGTGGAGGGCGACTCGTGCGGGTGCGGCTCGGCGTGCTCGCCGCGGTGCTCGGCCGCCGGCTCCACGCTCGGCTCGGCCGGGGACGGGGTGGGGGCGTTGCGCCAGCGCTCCTCGCCGAAGAACGTCATCAGCATCACGCGCGTCATGTAGTACGCGGTGATGGCCGCGCCGAGCAGGGTGACCGCGCCGAGGATCCAGCCCTCGGTGCCGCCCTTGGCGAACGCCGCCTCGATGATCTTGTCCTTGGACCAGAAGCCGGACAGGCCCGGGAAGCCGATGATGGCGAGGTAGCCGAGGCCGAAGGTGACGAAGGTGACCGGCATGTACTTGCGCAGGCCGCCGTACTTGCGCATGTCGACCTCGTCGTTCATGCCGTGCATCACGGAGCCCGCGCCGAGGAAGAGCCCGGCCTTGAAGAAGCCGTGGGTGACCAGGTGCATGATCGCGAAGGCGTAGCCGATGGGGCCGAGGCCGGTGGCGAGGATCATGTAGCCGATCTGCGACATGGTCGAGCCCGCCAGGGCCTTCTTGATGTCGTCCTTCGCGCAACCGACGATCGCACCGAACAGGAGCGTGACCGCGCCGACGACGACCACGGCCGTCTGCACGTCGGGCACCGCGTTGAAGATGACGCCGGAGCGGGTGATCAGGTAGACGCCGGCGGTCACCATCGTCGCCGCGTGGATCAGGGCCGAGACCGGGGTCGGGCCCTCCATCGCGTCACCGAGCCAGGACTGGAGCGGCACCTGGGCGGACTTGCCGCAGGCGGCGAGCAGCAGCATCAGGCCGATGGTGGTGTTGCGGCCGTCGCCGGTCTCGCCGACCTCGTTGAAGACGGTCGAGAAGGCGAACGAGCCCCAGGTGGTGAACATGACCATGATGGCGATGGACAGGCCCATGTCGCCGACCCGGTTGACCAGGAACGCCTTCTTGGCCGCCGTCGCCGCGCTGGGCTTGTGCTGCCAGAAGCCGATGAGCAGGTAGGACGCCAGACCGACGCCCTCCCAGCCGACGTACAGGAGCAGGTAGTTGTCGGCGAGGACCAGGAGCAGCATCGCCGCGAGGAACAGGTTGAGATAGCCGAAGAAG
Source organism: Streptomyces sp. NPDC023838 (assembly GCF_040639555.1). Taxonomy (NCBI): domain Bacteria; kingdom Bacillati; phylum Actinomycetota; class Actinomycetes; order Kitasatosporales; family Streptomycetaceae; genus Streptomyces; species Streptomyces sp. NPDC023838. The sequence continues at coordinate 56,205 of NZ_JBFAAD010000034.1, read as the reverse complement.
CGGCGGCGGTTCTCGTCGTGCTCCATGTAGCCGATCGAGTAGATGTGGATCAGCGTGCCCACACCGGTGATCAGCAGGACGAAGGTCATCGACAGCTGGTCGAGCTGGAAACCGACGTCGGCCTGGAAGCCCTCCACCGGGACCCAGCTGAACAGGTGCTTGTGCACCGCCCTGTTGTCGGCCGAGCGGCCGAGCATGTCGGCGAAGAGCGCCACACCGAGGCCGAAGGAGACGGCCGCGAGCAGGGTGCCCAGCCAGTGTCCGACGGCGTCGAGCCGCCGCCCGCCGCACAGCAGGACGGCCGCTCCGAGCAGAGGCGCCGCGATGAGCAGCGCAATCAGGTTCTCCACGATTCAGCGACCCCTCAGAGCTTCATCAGGCTGGCGTCGTCGACCGAGGCCGAGTGGCGGGAACGGAAGAGCGACACGATGATCGCGAGCCCGACGACGACTTCCGCCGCGGCGACGACCATCGTGAAGAAGGCGATGATCTGGCCGTCGAGGTTGCCGTGCATCCGGGAGAAGACCACGAACGCGAGGTTGCAGGCGTTGAGCATCAGCTCGACGCACATGAAGACCACGATCGCGTTCCGCCTGATGAGCACGCCGGCCGCGCCGATCGTGAACAACAGGGCTGACAGATACAGGTAGTTGACGGGGTTCACTTCGCGGCCTCCTCTTCCCGGCCGAGCCGCTCGGCGGAGCGCTGCTCCAGCGCCTTCAGGTCGGACAGCGCCTCGCTGGACACGTCGCGGATCTGGCCGCGGCCGCGCAGCGTCTGGTTGACGGTGAGCTCGGACGGCGTGCCGTCGGGCAGCAGGCCCGCGATGTCCACCGCGTTGTGCCGGGCGTAGACACCCGGGGCCGGCAGGGGCGGCAGGTGCTTGCCCTCGCGCACGCGCTGCTCGGAGAGCTCGCGCTGGGTCTTGGCGCGCTCGGTGCGCTCGCGGTGCGTGAGCACCATCGCGCCGACCGCCGAGGTGATCAGCAGGGCGCCGGTGATTTCGAAGGCGAACACGTACTTGGTGAAGATGAGGGCGGCCAGGCCCTCCACGTTGCCCCCGGCGTTGGCCTGCTTCAGTCCGTCGAAGTGCTTCAGCGAGGCGTTGGCGATGCCCGCGATGAGGAGCACTCCGAAGCCGATCCCGCAGACCGCGGCCCAGATGCGCTGGCCCTTGATGGTCTCCTTGAGCGAGTCGGCCGCGGTGACACCGACCAGCATGACCACGAAGAGGAAGAGCATCATGATCGCGCCGGTGTAGACGACGACCTGGACGACGCCCAGGAAGTACGCCCCGTTGGCGAGGTAGAAGACCGCCAGGATGATCATGGTCCCGGCCAGGCACAGCGCACTGTGCACGGACTTCTTCATCAGTACGGTGCACAGCGCGCCGATGACGGCGACGGTGCCGAGCACCCAGAACTGGAACGCCTCCCCGGTGGAGGTCGTCGTGGCGGAGACGGCGAGCTGCATCACGCGTCCACCCCCTCGGGCTGTTCCCCGTCGGCGGGCTGCTCGCCCTTGGAGACGGCCACCTGGCGGACCGTGCCGGGCGCGGCCTCGGTGACCAGGCCCCGGTAGTAGTCGCCCTCGGTCATGCCCGGGTAGATCGCGTGCGGCGAGTCGACCATGCCCTCTTCGAGCCCGGCGAGCAGCTGCTCCTTGGTGTAGATCAGGTTGGCGCGGCTGCTGTCGGCCAGTTCGAACTCGTTGGTCATCGTCAGCGCGCGCGTGGGGCACGCTTCGATGCACAGGCCGCACAGAATGCAGCGGGCGTAGTTGATCTGGTAGACGATTCCGTACCGCTCGCCCGGCGAGTAGCGCTCCTCGTCCGTGTTGTCCGCGCCCTCCACGTAGATCGCGTCGGCCGGGCAGGCCCAGGCGCACAGCTCGCAGCCGATGCACTTCTCCAGGCCGTCCGGGTGCCGGTTGAGCTGGTGGCGCCCGTGGAAGCGGGGGGCCGTGGTCTTCTGCTGTTCCGGATACTGCTCGGTCAGCCGCTTCTTGAACATGGCCTTGAAGGTCACGCCGAAGCCGGCCACCGGGTTCAGGAACTTTGCCTCGGACGAAGCCCCGGGCTCCCCCGAAGTCTCCGCCGGTTCCGATGACTTAGACACCCTCGTCCTCCCTTCCGTCACGGTCACTCTCAGTATCGGACCCACCACTGACAACCAACTCCCGCTCGTGCCTGGAGCGTCGGCGCGGCACCGGTGGAAGGGTCTGGCCGGGCAGCGGTGGCACCGGGAATCCGCCCGCCATCGGGTCGAACGCGGGTGGCCCGTCCTCGGCCGCCGACTCCTCCTGGCGGCCCCGGAAGACGTCCGCGACCAGCGAGATCAGCAGGACCGCGACGACCGCGCCCCCGACGTACAGCACGATCTTGGAGAAGTCGTGGCCGTCGTTGCGCAGCGCGCGCACGGTCGCCACCAGCATCAGCCAGACGACCGAGACCGGGATGAGGACCTTCCAGCCGAGCTTCATCAGCTGGTCGTAGCGGACGCGGGGCAGCGTGCCGCGCAGCCAGATGAAGAAGAAGAGCAGCAGCTGGACCTTGATGACGAACCAGAGCATCGGCCACCAGCCGTGGTTGGCGCCCTCCCAGAAGGTGGACACGGGCCACGGGGCCCGCCAGCCGCCCAGGAAGAGGGTGGTCGACACCGCCGAGACGGTGACCATGTTGACGTACTCGGCCAGCATGAAGAGCGCGAACTTGATCGACGAATACTCGGTGTTGAAGCCGCCGACCAGGTCGCCCTCGGACTCGGGCATGTCGAAGGGGGCGCGGTTGGTCTCGCCCACCATCGTGACCACGTAGATGATGAAGGAGACCGGCAGCAGCACGATGTACCAGCGGTCGTGCTGCTGGGCGACGATCTCCGAGGTCGACATCGACCCCGAGTAGAGGAAGACCGAGGCGAAGGCCGCGCCCATCGCGATCTCGTACGAGATCATCTGCGCGCACGAGCGGAGTCCGCCGAGCAGCGGGTACGTCGACCCGGAGGACCAGCCCGCGAGCACGATCCCGTAGATGCCGACCGAGGCGCACGCGAGGACGTAGAGCATCGCGATCGGCAGGTCGGTGAGCTGCATCGTGGTGCGGTGGCCGAAGATCGACACCTCGTTGCCGGACGGCCCGAAGGGGATGACGGCGATCGCCATGAAGGCCGGGATCGCGGCGACGATCGGGGCCAGGACGTAGACGACCTTGTCGGCCCGTTTGACGATGACGTCTTCCTTCAGCATCAGCTTGATGCCGTCGGCGAGGGACTGGAGCATCCCCCAGGGGCCGTGCCGGTTGGGACCGATGCGCAGCTGCATCCAGGCGACGACCTTGCGCTCCCAGACGATCGAGAACAGCACGGTCACCATCAGGAACGCGAAGCAGAACACGGCCTTGAGGACGATGAGCCACCAGGGGTCGCGGCCGAACAGGGAGAGGTCCTCGGCCGCGAGGAAGGTCGGGGTCACGCTCGCACCTCCGGTACGTGGACGGCGGCGCCCGGTGCCGCGGGGCGGACGGGGAGGTCGGTCACGACTGCACCTCCGGTGCGGCGGTGGCGGCGTCCTGAGCCGCCGGGCCGAGACGGACGACCTGGCCCGGGACGGCGCCGGTGTCCGCGAACACGCCGCCGCCGGTCGAGTCGAGCGGCAGCCACACCACCCGGTCGGGCATCTCGGTCACCTTCAGGGGCAGCCGGAGCGCGCCCGCGGGCCCGCTCACCTGCAGCAGGTCGCCGTCCTTGACGCCGGTCTCGGCCGCCGTGGCCGCCGAGAGCCTGGCGAGGGCCGCGTGCCGGGTTCCGGCCAGTGCCTCGTCGCCCTCCTGGAGGGTGCCGAGGTCGAGCAGCAGCCGGTGGCCGGCGAGGACCGCCTCGCCCTCGGCGGGCCGGGGCAGCGCGTGCGCCGTCTCCAGCGGCTCGGAGGCGCGCGGCCCGTCCCAGTGGCCCAGGCCCCGCAGCTCCGCGCGCGCGGCGCGGTTGTCCGGCAGGGCCAGGTGGACGTCCATCGCGTCGGCCAGCATGTGCAGCACGCGCGCGTCGGCGGGCGCCAGGCGCCGGGTCATCTGTTCGGGCTTCAGCGCGGCCTCGAACATCCGCGCCCGGCCCTCCCAGTTGAGGAAGAAGCCGGACTTCTCGGCGACGGCCGCGACCGGGAAGACCACGTCCGCCCGCTCGGTGACCTCGCTCGGCCGCAGCTCCAGGGAGACCACGAAGGCGCCGGAGAGTGCTTCACGCGCGCGTGCCGGATCCGGCAGGTCGGCCGGGTCGACGCCCGCGACCAGCAGCGCGCCCAGCTCGCCGGTGGCGGCGGCCTCCACGATCTGGCCGGTGTCCCGCCCGAAGCGGTGCGGCAGTTCCCGTACGCCCCAGGCGGCGGCCACCTCTTCACGCGCGCGTGGATCGGTGGCCGGGCGCCCGCCGGGCAGTAGCGCCGCCAGGGCGCCCGCCTCGATCGCGCCCCGCTCGCCGGCCCGGCGCGGGATCCACACCAGTTCGGCGCCGGTCGCGGTGGCGGCCCGTACGGCCGCGGTCAGCGCGCCCGGCACGGCCGCCAGCCGCTCGCCGACGACGATGACGGATCCGTCGGCCCGCAACGCCTCGGCGGCGGCCGAGCCGTCGCCGTCCAGGCCGACCCCGCCCGCCAGCGCGTCCAGCCACTCGGTCTCGGTGCCGGGCGCGGCGGGCAGCAGCGTGCCGCCCGCCTTCCGCAGGCCCCGGGTGAGGTGCGTGGCGAGTGAGTAGGTGCGCTGGCCGTGCTTGCGCCAGGCCTTGCGCAGCCGCAGGAAGACGCCGGGCGCCTCCTCCTCCGCCTCGAACCCGACGAGCAGCACCGCGGGCGCCTTCTCCAGCGAGGCGTACGTGACGCCCTCGCCGGTGAGGTGGCCGCGCCCGGCGACCCTCGCCGCCAGGAAGTCGGCCTCCTCGGCCGAGTGCACGCGCGCGCGGAAGTCGACGTCGTTGGTGTCCAGGGCGATCCGGGCGAACTTGGCGTACGCGTAGGCGTCTTCGACGGTCAGGCGTCCGCCGGTGAGCACCCCGGCCCGGCCCCGGGCCGCCGTGAGCCCGGCCGCGGCCGCCTCCAGCGCCTCGGGCCAGGAAGCGGGCTCCAGCTCACCGGCCGCGTTGCGCACCAGCGGAGTGGTCAGCCGGTCCGGCTTCTGTGCGTACCGGAAGGCGAACCGGCCCTTGTCGCACAGCCACTCCTCGTTGACCTCCGGGTCGTTGGCGGCGAGGCGGCGCATGACCTTGCCGCGCCGGTGGTCGGTGCGGGTGGCGCAGCCGCCCGCGCAGTGCTCGCACACCGACGGCGAGGAGACCAGGTCGAAGGGGCGGGCGCGGAACCGGTACGCCGCCGAGGTCAGCGCGCCGACCGGGCAGATCTGGATGGTGTTCCCGGAGAAGTACGACTCGAACGGGTCGCCCTCGCCGGTACCGACCTGCTGGAGCGCGCCGCGCTCCAGGAGCTCGATCATCGGGTCGCCCGCGATCTGCTCGGAGAAGCGGGTGCAGCGCGCACACAGCACGCACCGCTCGCGGTCGAGCAGCACCTGCGTCGAGATCGCCACCGGCTTCTCGTAGGTGCGCTTCTTGCCCTCGAAGCGGGTGTCCGGGTCGCCTACCTGCATGGCCTGGTTCTGCAGCGGGCACTCGCCGCCCTTGTCGCAGACCGGGCAGTCCAGCGGGTGGTTGATGAGCAGCAGCTCCATCACCCCGCGCTGGGACTTCTCGGCCACCGGCGACGTCAGCTGCGACTTGACCACCATGCCGTCGGTGCAGGTGATGGTGCAGGACGCCATCGGCTTGCGCTGGCCCTCCACCTCCACGATGCACTGGCGGCAGGCGCCGACCGGGTCGAGCAGCGGGTGGTCGCAGAACCGGGGGATCTCGATGCCGAGCAGCTCGGCGGCCCGGATCACCAGCGTGCCCTTGGGGACGCTGATCTCCACGCCGTCGATGGTCAGAGAGACCAGGTCCTGGGGCGGCACCGCCGCCTCTCCGCCGCCGGAGGGAGCGCCAGTCGTCACCGTCATGCGTTCACCTCCGTGGTGCGGTGCGGGCTGTCGGCCCACAGGGTCGACTTGGCCGGGTCGAAGGGGCAGCCACGGCCCGTGATGTGCTGCTCGTACTCCGCGCGGAAGTACTTGAGCGAGGAGAAGATGGGCGCGGCGGCGCCGTCGCCGAGCGCGCAGAACGACTTGCCGTTGATGTTGTCGGCGATGTCGGTGAGCTTGTCGAGGTCGCCCATGGCGCCCTTGCCCGCCTCGATGTCGCGGAGCAACTGGACGAGCCAGTACGTGCCTTCGCGGCACGGCGTGCACTTGCCGCAGGACTCGTGGGCGTAGAACTCGGTCCAGCGGGTGACCGCCCGTACGACGCAGGTGGTCTCGTCGAAGCACTGGAGCGCCTTGGTGCCCAGCATCGAGCCCGCGGCGCCGACGCCCTCGTAGTCCAGCGGGACGTCGAGGTGCTCGTCGGTGAACATCGGGGTCGAGGAGCCGCCCGGGGTCCAGAACTTGAGCCGGTGGCCCGGGCGCATGCCGCCGCTCATGTCGAGCAGCTGGCGCAGCGTGATGCCGAGCGGGGCCTCGAACTGGCCCGGGTGGGCGACGTGCCCGCTGAGCGAATAGAGCGTGAAGCCGGGTGACTTCTCGCTTCCCATCGATTTGAACCAGTCTTTTCCGCGAGTGAGGATCGCGGGAACGCTGGCGATGGACTCGACGTTATTGACAACAGTGGGGCACGCGTAGAGACCGGCGACCGCAGGAAAGGGGGGACGCAGCCGGGGCTGACCGCGACGGCCTTCCAAGGAGTCCAGTAGTGCGGTCTCCTCACCGCAGATGTACGCGCCCGCGCCCGCGTGCACGGTGAGTTCGAGGTCGAGACCGCTGCCCAGGATGTCCTTGCCGAGGTAGCCGGCCGCGTAGGCCTCCCGCACGGCCTCGTGCAGCCTCCGTAGTACGGGGACGACCTCCCCGCGCAGATAGATGAACGCGTGCGACGACCTGATCGCGTAACAGGCGATCACAATGCCCTCGATGAGGCTATGCGGGTTGGCGAAGAGGAGCGGGATGTCCTTGCAGGTCCCGGGCTCCGATTCGTCGGCGTTGACAACTAGATAGTGCGGTTTGCCATCGCCCTGCGGGATGAACTGCCACTTCATGCCCGTGGGGAAGCCCGCGCCGCCCCGGCCGCGCAGCCCGGAGTCCTTCACGTACGCGATGAGGTCGTCCGGGGACATGGCCAGGGCCTTGCGCAGCCCCTCATAGCCGTCGTGCCGACGGTAGGTCTCCAGGGTCCAGGATTCGGGCTGGTCCCAGAAGGCCGACAGAACGGGTGCCAGCAGCTTTTCCGGGCTGCTTCCGTTCCCGTTCCCACTCAGTTCGGCTGCCAAGGTCATCACTCCCCCTCCTCGTCGACCGGGCCCGCCGGGTGGGCGGGGTCGGACGCAGAGGTCTGCTGCGGTGCGTCGTGCGAGCTCAAGTGCTCGGAGCCGGGCTGGGCTTCGTCTCGGGGGCCCTCGCCGCGTGGGTGCACCACGCGCGGCTGCGGGCTCTCGCCCTTCGCCAGGCGCAGGCCGGTCAGGGAGGCCGGGCCCGCGCCACCGCTCGCCGCGACGGCGCCGGGGCGCTCGTCGGGGAAGCCGGCCAGGATCCGGGCGGTCTCCTTGTAGGTGCACAGCGGGGCGCCGCGGGTGGGTTCCACCGGCCTGCCCGCGCGCAGGTCGTCGACCAGGCGCTTGGCCGACTCGGGGGTCTGGTTGTCGAAGAACTCCCAGTTGACCATCACCACGGGCGCGAAGTCGCAGGCGGCGTTGCACTCGATGTGTTCGAGGGTCACCTTCCCGTCGGCGGTGGTCTCCTCGTTGCCGACGCCGAGGTGGCGCTTGAGCTCGTCGAAGATGGCGTCGCCGCCCATCACCGCGCACAGCGTGTTGGTACAGACGCCCACCTGGTAGTCACCGGAGGGCTTGCGCCGGTACATCGAGTAGAAGGTGGCGACGGCGGTCACCTCGGCGGTCGTGAGGTCCAGCGTCTCGGCGCAGAAGCGCATCCCGGTGCGCGAGACATGGCCCTCCTCCGACTGCACGAGGTGCAGCAGCGGCAGCAGCGCGGAGCGGCTGTCCGGGTAGCGGGCAATGACCTCCTTGGCGTCCGCTTCGAGCCGGGCTCGGACGTCGGCCGGGAAATCGGGCGCGGGCAGCTGGGGCATGCCCAGGCTCGTCGGCGTGGTCTCGGTCACCGGTCGACGCCTCCCATCACGGGGTCGATGGACGCGACGGCGACGATGACGTCGGCGACCTGGCCGCCCTCGCACATCGCCGCCATGGCCTGGAGATTGGTGAAGGACGGGTCGCGGAAGTGGACCCGGTAGGGGCGGGTGCCTCCGTCGCTCACGACGTGCACCCCGAGCTCGCCCTTGGGCGACTCGACAGCCGCGTACGCCTGTCCGACGGGGACCCGGAAGCCCTCGGTCACCAGCTTGAAGTGGTGGATCAGGGACTCCATCGAGGTGCCCATGATCTTCTTGATGTGGTCGAGGGAGTTGCCGAGGCCGTCCGGGCCGAGCGCGAGCTGGGCGGGCCAGGCGATCTTCTTGTCGGCGACCATGACCGGCCCGGGCTCCAGGCGGTCCAGGCACTGCTCGACGACCCGCAGCGACTGGCGCATCTCCTCCAGGCGCACCAGGAAGCGGCCGTAGGCGTCGCAGCTGTCGGCGGTGGGGACCTCGAAGTCGTAGGTCTCGTAGCCGCAGTACGGGTCGGTCTTGCGCAGGTCGTGCGGCAGGCCCGCGGAGCGCAGGATCGGCCCTGTCGCGCCGAGCGCCATGCAGCCGGTCAGGTCGAGGTACCCGACGTCCTGCATCCGGGCCTTGAAGATCGGGTTGCCGGTGGCGAGCTTGTCGTACTCCGGCAGGTTCTTCTTCATCGTCTTCACGAACTCGCGCAGCTGGTCCACCGCGCCCGGCGGCAGGTCCTGGGCGAGGCCGCCGGGGCGGACGAACGCGTGGTTCATCCGCAGACCGGTGATCAGCTCGAAGATGTCGAGGATGAGTTCGCGGTCCCGGAAGCCGTAGATCATGATCGTGGTGGCGCCGAGCTCCATGCCGCCGGTGGCGATGCAGACCAGGTGCGAGGCGATCCGGTTCAGCTCCATCAGGAGCACCCGGACGACCGAGGCGCGGTCGGGGATCTGGTCGGTGATGCCGAGCAGCTTCTCCACGCCCAGGCAGTACGCCGTCTCGTTGAAGAACGGCGTCAGGTAGTCCATGCGCGTGACGAAGGTGGTGCCCTGCGTCCAGTTGCGGAATTCGAGGTTCTTTTCGATGCCGGTGTGCAGATAGCCGATGCCGCAGCGGGCCTCGGTGACCGTCTCGCCGTCGATCTCCAGGATGAGGCGGAGCACGCCGTGCGTGGAGGGGTGCTGGGGGCCCATGTTGACGACGATGCGCTCGTCGTCGGCGCGGGCGGCGGTGCGGGCGACCTCGTCCCAGTCGCCGCCGGTGACCGTATATACGGTCCCCTCGGTCGTCTCCCTCGCGGAAGCGCGCGAAGTTGCGCTGTCGGTGTTCATCAGCTGTACGACCTCCGCTGGTCCGGAGCCGGGATCTGGGCGCCCTTGTACTCGACGGGGACGCCGCCGAGGGGGTAGTCCTTGCGCTGCGGGAAGCCCTGCCAGTCGTCCGGCATCATGATCCGGGTGAGGGCGGGGTGGCCGTCGAAGACCAGGCCGAAGAAGTCGTAGGTCTCGCGCTCGTGCCAGTCGTTGGTCGGATAGACGCCGACCAGGGACGGGATGTGCGGGTCGCTGTCCGGGGCGGTGACCTCCAGGCGGATCAGCCGGCCGTGGGTCAGCGAGCGCAGGTGGTAGACGGCGTGCAGCTCGCGGCCCTTGTCGCCCGGGAAGTGGACGCCGCTCACGCCCGTACAGAGCTCGAAGCGCAGGGCCGGGTCGTCGCGCAGGGTCCGCGCGACGCGGACGAGGTGCTCGCGCGCGATGTGGAAGGTGAGCTCGCCGCGGTCGACGACCGTCTTCTCGATGACGTTCTCGGGGAGCAGGTCCTGCTCCTCCAGTGCGCCTTCGAGCTCGTCGGCCACCTCGTCGAACCAGCCGCCGTAGGGGCGGGAGGAGGCACCGGGCAGGGTGACGGTGCGCACCAGGCCGCCGTAGCCGCTGGTGTCGCCGCCGTTGGCCGCGCCGAACATGCCCTTGCGGACGCCGATGACGTCACCGGTGTCGTCGCGCTGGGCGGGCAGGCCGCCGTTCTCCGGCGGCTCGGGAGTACGGTCGTCGCTCACCGCAGCAGCCCCTTCATCTCAATGGTGGGCAGCGCCTTGAGGGCGGCCTCCTCGGCCTCGCGGGCGGCTTCCTCCGCGTTCACCCCGAGCTTGGAGCCCTGGATCTTCTGGTGGAGCTTGAGGATCGCGTCGATCAGCATCTCGGGCCGGGGCGGGCAACCGGGCAAATAGATGTCGACCGGCACAATGTGGTCGACACCCTGCACAATCGCGTAATTGTTGAACATTCCGCCCGAGGACGCGCAAACCCCCATGGAGATGACCCACTTGGGGTTGGGCATCTGGTCGTAGACCTGCCGCAGGACCGGGGCCATCTTCTGGCTGACCCGGCCGGCCACGATCATCAGGTCCGCCTGGCGCGGCGAGCCGCGGAAGACCTCCATGCCGAACCGGGCCAGGTCGTACCGGCCGGCGCCCGTCGTCATCATCTCGATGGCGCAGCAGGCCAGACCGAAGGTGGCGGGGAAGACGGACGCCTTGCGCACCCAGCCCGCGGCCTGTTCGACGGTGGTCAGCAGAAAGCCGCTCGGCAGTTTCTCTTCGAGTCCCATAGGTGCCCCTCAGCCCCTCAGTCCCATTCCAGGCCGCCGCGCCGCCATACGTACGCGTAGGCGACGAACACGGTGAGCACGAAGAGCAGCATCTCCACGAGCCCGAAAACCCCCAGGGCGTCGAAGGTGACGGCCCAGGGGTAGAGGAAGACGATCTCGATGTCGAAGACGATGAAGAGCATCGCCGTCAGGTAGTACTTGATCGGGAAGCGGCCGCCTCCGGCCGGCGTGGGAGTCGGTTCGATGCCGCACTCGTACGCCTCAAGTTTCGCCCGGTTGTACCGCTTTGGGCCGATAAGCGTGGCCATGACCACGGAGAAGATCGCAAACCCAGCCCCTAGGGCGCCGAGCACGAGGATGGGCGCGTAGGCATTCACGCTCCTCGCTCCTTCCAGTCGTCCTTGACCGTTGGACCGCACACGGGCGCCGCTGCCACCCCCTCGCCACGCGAAGATCGCGCACATGTGAGGCAGTTCACAAGCCCGACTGCACCGCATCCTATGCCCGGCGGTCTGTGATCTGCGACACGGGGTGCGCCAACGTCTTTGTGATCTCCACCACCTGACGAAGGATCATGAAGTCGGATGAGCAGTGATCTTCACACCCGAAGCGGCCGAGTGATCACAAGGCGTAGCATCCGCTCCTGTTACCGCTGGTCGCAAGGGGTGTGGCACTATCAAGACATGGGGCGTACAAGCAAATTGGCGATGGACACCTTCGAGTGATAAGGGCCGACGGGTCACTCATGCGGGTGAAGTCCCGTACGGGGGGTGGACCTGTGCACGCGTTCACGAACTCGGCCATCGGCCGAACCACCGATCGCACCGCCGGCGGCACCGCCGACCGCACCATCGACGCGCCACCGGAGGCACCGACAGCACCGCCGATCGCACCACCGGCCGCGCCCACTGATCACGAGCCGGTCACGGGACGGGCGATGACGGGATACGGAGTGACCTGCGTCACAGGAAACCGTCACCGATTAAACCGGGCTTGGCCAACGGTGTGAACGGATGGTAGGCGGCGGGCAATTCGGACTATTTATAAAAACCACATGATCACAGCCGTGATCGCGCATGCCCGGATTGCCCGTTACGGCGTCAATAAGGGCGCGGAGGAAGCGGATTCGCCCGTTCCGACCGCAACTGTGGCGCAGCACACGTTTCTTGAAGGGAACCGGGAACCCCTGATAGCGGTTGTCCTCATGTCCCACACCGCTCACATACCCAGCCACCGGAAGCCCCGCCGCAGCGCCTCCAAGCTCGCGCTCCGTGCCGGAGTTGCCGGTGGCGTCCTCAGCACCATCGCGGTGGCAGGCGCCACGGGTCCGGCGCACGCCGCCGAGCCGGTGACCGAGACCATCGAGATGCCCACGCTCACGACCGGGCTCGCGAGCACCGCCGCCGCTTCCGCCGAGGCAACCCAGCAGGTCGCCGCCGACCTCCAGCTGAAGGCCCAGCAGAACGCGGCCGCGTCCAGCGCCGCCAAGCTTGCCAAGAAGGCCAAGGCCGACGCGGACGCCAAGGCCGAGGCCGAGGCGGAGAAGAAGGCCAAGGCGGAGGCCAAGGCGAAGGCGGACGCCGCCGAGCGCGCCTCCCGCTCCTCCGCGCGCACCACCCTGAGCGCGACGACCGGTGGCAGCAGCTCCGTCACCACCTCCTCCAGCGCCACGGGCTCCGCCGCCACCATCGTGAACTTCGCGCTGGCGCAGGTCGGCAAGGCGTACGTGTCGGGTGCCACGGGCTCCAGCGCGTACGACTGCTCGGGCCTCGTCCAGGCCGCGTACCGCCAGGTGGGCATCGACCTGCCGCGCGTCTCGCAGGACCAGTCGACGGCGGGCCGCCAGGTCTCCCTGTCGAACCTCCAGCCCGGCGACGTCCTCTACTGGGGCGGCGCGGGCTCGGCGTACCACGTGGCCATCTACGTGGGCGGCGGCAAGTTCGTCGGCGCGCAGAACTCCTCGACCGGTGTGGTCGAGCGCAGCATGGACTGGGACCAGCCGACGGGCGCGGTCCGCGTTCTCTAGACCCCGGCGGTCTTCGGCGGTCTTCAGCAGTCTTGGGCCGTCTTCAGCAGTCCTCGGCGCTCACAGACGCGCGGAAGGGCCGGTGCTCCCCGAGGGGGAGGGCACCGGCCCTTCGCCGTACAGGAGGCCCTCAGAGGGCCCGTACAGGGCCGACGTAAGGCCCTCGGAAGGTCCTGGGAAGGCCCTCGGAAGGCCCTCAGGCCTTCGGGGCCACCTTCGAGAGGCCGTTGATGATGCGGTCCATCGCGTCGCCGCCCGTGGGGTCGGTCAGGTTCGCGAGCATCTTCAGCGTGAACTTCATCAGCAGCGGGTGGGTCAGACCGCGCTGGGTCGCGATCTTCATGACCTTCGGGTTGCCGATGAGCTTCACGAAGGCGCGGCCCAGCGTGTAGTAGCCGCCGTAGGTGTCCTTGAGGATCTTCGGGTAGTTGTGCAGCGCCAGCTCGCGCTGGGCCGGGGTCGCGCGGGCGTGCGCCTGGACGATGACGTCCGCGGCGATCTGCCCCGATTCCATGGCGTATGCGATGCCCTCGCCGTTGAACGGGTTGACCAGGCCGCCCGCGTCGCCCACCAGCAACAGGCCCTTGGTGTAGTGCGGCTGGCGGTTGAAGGCCATGGGGAGCGCGGCGCCGCGGATCGGGCCGGTCATGTTCTCGGGGGTGTAGCCCCAGTCCTCGGGCATCGAGGCGCACCAGGCCTTGAGGACCTCGCGCCAGTCCAGCTCCTTGAAGGAGTCGGAGGTGTTGAGGACGCCGAGGCCGACGTTGGAGGTGCCGTCGCCCATGCCGAAGATCCAGCCGTAGCCGGGCAGCAGCCGGTCCTCGCCGGGCCCGCGCCGGTCCCACAGCTCCAGCCAGGACTCCAGGTAGTCGTCGTCGTGGCGGGGCGAGTGGAAGTACGTCCGTACGGCCACGCCCATCGGGCGGTCCTCGCGGCGGTGCAGGCCCATCGCGAGGGAGAGGCGGGTGGAGTTGCCGTCGGCGGCGACCACGAGGGGCGCGTGGAAGGTGACTTCGCGCTTCTCCTCGCCCAGCTTGGCGTTGACGCCGGTGATGCGGCCGGTGCGGTCGTCGATGATCGGGCTGCCGACGTTGCAGCGCTCGTGGAGCCGGGCTCCGGCCTTCTGGGCCTGGCGGGCGAGCTGCTCGTCGAAGTCGTCGCGCTTGCGGACGAGTCCGTAGTCGGGGTAGCTGGCGAGCTCCGGCCAGTCCAGCTGGAGCCGGACGCCGCCGCCGATGATGCGCAGGCCCTTGTTGCGCAGCCAGCCGGCCTCTTCGGAGATGTCGATGCCCATCGCGACGAGTTGCTTGGTGGCGCGCGGGGTGAGCCCGTCGCCGCACACCTTCTCGCGCGGGAAGGCGGTCTTCTCCAGCAGCAGTACGTCGAGTCCGGCCTTGGCCAGGTAGTACGCGGTCGTGGATCCGGCGGGGCCGGCCCCGACGACGATCACATCCGCGGTGTGTTCGGAGAGGGGCTCGGTCACAGCGGGTTCTCCCGAAGACTCGATTTTGCATGCCGGAAAGCACAGGACGTGTGCAGTCTATGGGTGGGTGTTGATCGTTATCGCGAAGGGTTGCCGCGCCATGAGCTTGGCCGAGGAGAAGTCCGTCGGGGAGAAGTCCGCCGGCGGGGAGTCGTCCGTCGGGAAGGCGTCCGCTGGGGAGGCGTCCGTCGGGAAGGCGTCCGCTGGGGAGGCGTCTCTGGCTGTCCCCGGCGTACGGCTGCGGGTGCCGACGGAGGAGGACGCGTACGCGTGGCACGAGGTGTTCGCCGACCCGGAGGTCATGGAGTTCCACGGGGGTGCGGCGGCGGAGCTGTCGGTGTACGAGGAGCTGACGGCTCGGCAGCGCAAGCACGACGCGGAGAGGGGGTTCTGTCTCTGGACGCTCCTCGGGGACTCCGGCCAGGTACTCGGCTTCACGGGCGCGCAGCCGTGGCCCCATGCGTGGGGCCCGGTGGGCGAGGTGGAGATCGGGTGGCGGCTGGCCCGGGGGGCGTGGGGCCAGGGGTACGCGACGGCCGCGGCGCGTGTCGCGGTCGAGCGGGTACGGGCGGCCGGGGTGGAACGTGTGGTGGCGATGGTTGACGCGCGGAACGAGCGGTCTGTGGCGGTTACGGGGCGGTTGGGGATGCGGCGGGGGGAGACGTTCCGGACGCCGGGGGGTGAGCGGGAGGGGATCTGCTTCCGGCTGGAGCTGTGAGGGGGGCGGTGGGCGCGGGGGTGCGGTGCCTGTGCGGTGGGTGCGGTGTGGCTGGTCGCGCAGTTCCCCACGCGGCGGAGCCGCACATGTCACAGCCCCGCGCCCCTGAAGCAGGCCGCCCGCGCTGCGGAGCCGCACGTGTTGCGGCCCCGTGCCCCTAAACCCTCGTGGATGAGCGTCTTTCGGCCAAGCTGAGGCCCAACCCCGCCGGGGGCGCGGGGAACTGCGCGACCAGCCCCCCACCGGCCCGCAGACACACACCGGGCCAAAGCGGGGCGTGGTGGTGGGGGTGGTCAGAAGACTGACAAGCCCGTCAGGGTGGTGAAGCGGTCCAGGGCCGCTACGCCCGCTACCGAGTTGCCCCGCGCGTCCAGACCCGGGCTCCACACGCACAGCGTGCAGCGGCCGGGGACGACCGCGACGATTCCGCCGCCGACGCCGCTCTTGCCCGGCAGACCGACGCGGTACGCGAAGTCGCCCGCCGCGTCGTACGTCCCGCAGGTCAGCATCACCGCGTTGATCTGCTTGGCCTCGCTGCGCGAGAGCAGGCGGGAGCCGTCCGCGCGCAGCCCGTGGCGGGCCAGGAAGCGGGCCGCCAGCGCCAGGTCGGCACAGCTCATCTCGATGGCGCACTGCCAGAAGTAGTGGTCGAGCAGCGTGGGCACGTCGTTGGAGATGTTGCCGTACGAGGCCATGAAGTGGGCCAGGGCCGCGTTCCGGTCGCCGTGTGCCGACTCGGACTCGGCCACCACCGCGTCGAAGGCGAGCTCCGGGTTGCCCGTCTCCTCCCGCAGGAAGTCCAGCAGCTCGCTGCTCGCGTCCCCGGTGAGGGTCTGGAGCCGGTCGGTGACGACCAGCGCGCCCGCGTTGATGAACGGATTGCGCGGGATCCCGTTCTCGTACTCCAGCTGCACCAGCGAGTTGAACGGGTTGCCCGACGGCTCGCGGCCGACGTGCTCCCAGAGGCTGTCGCCGCCGCGCGCGAGGGCCAGCGCGAGCGTGAAGACCTTGGTGATCGACTGCGCGGAGAACGGCCGCTGCCAGTCCCCCACCCCGTACACCTTGCCGTCGAGGTCGGCGACCGCCATGCCGAAGCGGGACGGGTCGACGTCGGCGAGGGCCGGGATGTACGCGGCGGGGGTGCCACGCCCGACGAGGGGCGCGATGTCGTCCGCGATCTGGTGGAGGACGGCCTGGTAGTCCACGGTGGTGCTGCCTGCCCGCCGGGTTACTGGGGCTTGTAGCCGCGGTGCAGGGCCACGACGCCGCCGGTGAGGTTGCGCCAGGCGACCTTGGACCAGCCGGCCTGCTGGAGCCGTGCGGCGAGGGCGGGCTGGTCGGGCCAGGCGCGGATGGACTCGGCGAGGTAGACGTACGCGTCCGGGTTGGACGACACGGCCGTGGCGACCGGCGGGAGCGCGCGCATCAGGTACTCGGTGTAGACCGTACGGAACGGCTTCCAGGTCGGCTGCGAGAACTCGCAGATCACGACGCGGCCGCCGGGGCGGGTGACCCGGAACAGCTCGCGCAGCGCGGCGTCCGTGTCCTGCACGTTGCGCAGGCCGAAGGAGATGGTGACGGCGTCGAAGGTGTCGTCCTTGAACGGGAGCGCGGTGGCGTCCCCGGCGGTGAACGGCAGGTGGGGGTGGCGTCCCTTGCCGACCTTCAGCATCCCGATGGAGAAGTCGCACGGGACGACGTACGCGCCGGTGGCGGCGAAGGGGAGGGAGGACGTCGCCGTGCCGGCGGCGAGGTCCAGGACCTTCTGGGCGGGGCGGGCGTCGACGGCCTTCGCGACCTCCTTGCGCCACAGTCTGGCCTGGCCGAGCGAGAGGACGTCGTTGGTGAGGTCGTAGTTCGCGGCGACGTCGTCGAACATCGTGGCGACTTCGTGCGGCTGCTTGTCCAGAGTTGCGCGGGTCACGTCCCCCATTGTGCCCCCGGGGCTCCGCCCTGCCGCCCACGCCCCCCGTGTCCCCGAACACGCCCCCTCCCGACCGGGCCGCCTCGGGCTGAGCGCGCGCCGTTTTGGCCCGGGGTTCGTCTGCGAGCCGGTGGGGGTTTGTCGCGCAGTTCCCCGCGCCCCCTTCTTGCCCGGAGTTCGTCCGCGAGCCGGTGGGGGCTCGTCGCGCAGTTCCCCGCGCCCCCAAAAACCCTCGTTCGTCCGCGGGCCGGTGGGGGCTCGTCGCGCAGTTCCCCGCGCCCCCAAAAACCCTCGTTCGTCCGCCGGTCGGTGGGGGCTCGTCGCGCAGTTCCCGGCACCGCCAAAAACCCTCGTTCGTCTGCGGGCCGGTGGGGGCTCGTCGCGCAGTTCCCCGCGCCCCTAAAAACCCGGCCGGTGGTCGAGTGCGGGTCCGCTTGGGCTTGTCGCGCAGTTCCCCGCGCCCCTGACGCGCCGCCTGGGCTCGTCGCGTCCGCGAGGCGGAGCCGCACGTGTCACAGGCCCGCGCACCTGACCCCCTGCGTGACGGTCCCGGGCAGGCTGCGCCCCAACCCCCCAGGGGCGCGGGGAACTGCGCGACGAGCCCCCACCGGCCCGCAGACACACACTGGGCCAAAAAAGGGGCGCGGGGAACTGCGCGGCCCGCCCCCACCGGCCCGCAGGTGAGCCGCGGCCCTCGGAGAGTTTAGGGAAGGGGCGGGGTGGGGGAATCAGCGTGCCCGGTACACCAGTCGGCCCGCCACCACCGTCGCCACGCACACACCCCCGTCGAAGACCGCGAACCGGGCGGGGTCGCCCACCCGCAGGGGCGGGAGGGGCGTGCCCGCCGTGAGGGACGGAGGGGCCGCGGGGAGCGCCGCGCGGGGCAGCACCGTCAGCCCCGAGCGGCGCGCCGCCTCCAGGACCGGACGCGACCGCAGCTCGCCGGCCACCGCCACCACCCCGTGCGCCAGCAGCCGCTGCACCCCGCGCCTCGCGCTCCCGCCCCGGCGGGCGTCGTCCACCGGGAAGGAAGGGTCCAGGATCGGCTCCGTGCCGAGCGCATCCGCCTCGCGCGGGTCCGGGTGGTAGGCGCGCTCCAGCAGCTCCGGGCCGTACGGGTTGACCAGGCCCGGCCCCAGCGCCCCCGGCCAGCGCCGCACCCGCGCGGCGGGGTAGGCCGACGCCAGCTCCTCGTACGGCCCGATCGCGGCCACCCGGTCGCCCTCGACCAGGACCGCCTCCCCCACCCCGGGGGCGTGAATCGTCAGCACAGGCGTGACCGTCGCGTCAGTTCGACGCGAGCAGCTTCAGCTCCGGATGCGCCGTGCCGCCCTCGATCGCCGTGGACGAGATGTGCGACATGACGCGCTCGTCGACCGGGTCGTTCGCCGGGTCGTCGTGGACGAGCAGGTGCTCGTACGTCGTGGCGCGCTGCGCCGGGACGCGGCCCGCCTTGCGGATCAGGTCGATGATCTCCATGCGGTTGGAGCGGTGCCTGGCGCCCGCCGAGGAGACGACGTTCTCCTCCAGCATGATCGAGCCGAGGTCGTCCGCGCCGTAGTGCAGCGAGAGCTGGCCCGCCTCCTTGCCGACGGTGAGCCAGGAGCCCTGGATGTGCGCGATGTTGTCGAGGAAGAGGCGCGCGACCGCGAGCATCCGCAGGTACTCGAAGACGCTCGCCTGCGTCCGGCCCTTCAGGTGGTTGTTCTCGGGCTGGTAGGTGTACGGGATGAACGCGCGGAAGCCGCCCGTGCGGTCCTGTACGTCGCGGATCATCCGGATGTGCTCGATGCGCTCGGCGTTGGTCTCGCCGGTGCCCATGAGCATGGTGGAGGTGGACTCCACGCCCAGGCGGTGGGCCGTCTCCATGATCTCCAGCCAGCGCTCGCCGCTCTCCTTGAGGGGCGCGATCGCCTTGCGCGGCCGCTCCGGCAGCAGCTCCGCGCCCGCGCCCGCGAAGGAGTCGAGACCGGCGGCGTGGATGCGCTCGATCGCCTCCTCCACCGAGACGCCGGAGATGCGAGCCATGTGGTCCACCTCGGACGCGCCGAGGGAGTGGATGACCAGCTGCGGGAAGGCCTGCTTGATGGCGCTGAAGTGCTTCTCGTAGTACTCGACGCCGTAGTCCGGGTGGTGGCCGCCCTGGAACATGATCTGGGTGCCGCCCAGCTCGACGGTCTCCGCGCAGCGGCGCAGGATGTCGTCGAGGTCGCGCGTCCAGCCCTTCTTGGTGTCCTTGGGGGCCGCGTAGAAGGCGCAGAACTTGCACGCCGTGACACACACGTTCGTGTAGTTGATGTTGCGCTCGATGATGTACGTGGCGATGTGCTCGGTCCCGGCGTACCGGCGGCGGCGCACCGCGTCGGCGGCGGCGCCCAGCGCGTGCAGCGGGGCCGAACGGTAGAGGTCGAGCGCCTCTTCGGGGGTGATGCGCCCACCCGCCGCGGCACGGTCGAGGACGGACTGGAGGTCGGCCTTCTCAGTCACCGGGGTGTCCCTTTCGGCAGGGTTGCGGACGGACCGCGCCAGCCTACGCCAGCGGGGTGTCCCCTCCTCGGCCCGGGGGCCGCGGGGCGGGGCCGACGGCCGCACACCGGTCCGGACCGCACACGTACCGACCCTCCCGGACGGGTCCGGGCCGCACACGTACCGACCCTCCCGGCCGGGTCCGGACCGCACACGTACCGACCCTCCCGGACGGGCACCCCTCCCGGCCGGGCACCCCGGCCGGGTCCGGGCCGCCCGCGCACCGACCCGCCCAGCCGGGCACCCCGGCCGAGCCCCGCCGGGCCGGACCCCCACCGGCCCCCCTTGGGCCCGGGGGCCGCCCCGCTCCCTCAGCCCGTCTCCTTCACCAGCGTCGCGTACGGGTTGCCCGCCCCCGCCTCCTTCGACTCGTACTTGAGCGTGCCGTCCGCGTTGCGGGTGAAGACCAGGGTGGCCGTGCCGCTGGTGCACAGGCCCGCCGTGCCCTGGCGGGCCGGGTCGGTGCGCTCCTCGACCGTCACGCGCCGGTCCGTGCCGGAGACCAGCTTGGCCACCCCGAAGCACTCCACGGTCGTGCCCAGGACACTGATCTTGGAGGAGGTGTGCAGGACGTCCTTGCCGGTGCCGCCCGCCGTGAACACCGCCGTCAGGTCGCCATGCGGCTGGCCGGTCGTGGACTCCGTCATCGGGCCCTTCCAGGTACCGAGGAACGCCTTCGGCACCTCCGACACCGCCGGGCCGCCGGTCGCGCCCGGGGTCGTGCCCGAGTCCCCCGAGTCCCCCGGCGCGCTCGGGCTGCGCGGGGCGCTCGACGCGGCCGAGTCGTGGGTGCCGCCACCGCGCCCCGGCATCACGTCGAAGACGAACGCGCCGCCGACCATCACCGCCGCCAGCGCCGCCGCGATCGCCAGCGTGACCGTGCAGCTCACGCGGCGCGTGCGGGTGTGGAGGGTGAGCCCGCTCCCCTGGTTCCCCTCGGGGTTCGCCCCCGGGCCCCCGTTTGTCTGCGGGCTGTGTGTGGCTGGTCGCGCAGCTCCCCGCACCCCGGGGGATGAGGCCTCCGGCCCCCATCCCCCGGGCGCACCCGACCCGTACGACGCGTCCGGCGGCCCGAACACCCCCACCGCCGGGCTGGTGAACGCCACCGGGCCCGACGCGTCCGCGTCCGGCGCCTCCGCCTCCAGGTCGAGCAGCCGCACCGCCGACCGGCTGACCTCCTCCACCAGCGCCCCCGGCAGCCAGCCCGCCGCCACCAGCGCGGCCGCGCCGGACGGGGCGAGGCGGCGGGCGAGTTCGGCGGGGGCGGGGCGGGCCGTCGCCGTCTTGGCCAGGCACGCGTCCACCGCCGCCCGCAGCTCGCCGCCGAGGCGGGCGTCCAGCTCGGGCTCCTCGTGGACCACCTTGTAGAGCAGCGCGGCCGAGGAGTCGCCCGCGAACGGGGGCTCGCCCGTCGCCGCGTACGCCAGCACCGCGCCCAGCGAGAAGACGTCGGCGGCGCCGGTGACGCCCTTGCCGAGGATCTGCTCGGGCGACATATAGCCCGGCGAGCCGACCGAGACCCCGGTCGCGGTGAGCGAGGCCGTGCCGTCCGTGGCGCGGGCGATGCCGAAGTCGATCAGGCGGGGGCCGTCGAGGGTGAGCAGCACGTTGGACGGCTTCACGTCGCGGTGGACGAGGCCGAGCGCGTGCACCGCCGCCAGCGCCTCCGCGAGCCCGGCGCCCAGCGCCCGTACCGCGTGCTCGGGCAGCGGGCCGTGCGCGGCGACCGCCTGGGTCAGCGAGGGGCCCGCCACATAGCCGGTGGCGACCCACGGCACCGCCGCCTCGGGGTCGGCGTCCAGTACCGGCGCGGTCCAGGCGCCGCCGACCCGGCGGGCCGCCTCCACCTCATGGCGGAACCGGGCGCGGAACTGTTCGTCGAGGGCGAAGTGCGGGTGGACGACCTTCACGGCGACTGTGCGGCCACCGGCGCTGCGGCCCAGATAGACCCGGCCCATGCCGCCCGCGCCGAGTCTGCCGAGCAGCCGGTAGGCGCCGATGGTGCGTGGTTCGCCGGCTTCGAGCGGCTGCATCGCGATCTGCTCTCCCCCATGCCGTCAAGTACGGTCGCACAGCAGGGTAGAGCGTGACGTGCGCCGGATCACTCGGCCGGAGCCGATCCGGCACGTACGACGGCGAACCGATTCGAACGCCGGACCGTCTCTCTCTGGGAAGTCCGCCCAGGAGACTTCCACGGGAAACCCCCGGGAACCCGCCGGGAACCCCCTGGGAAACCCCCACAACCGGCCGCCGACTGCCCCAAACCGTCTCGGAGCACCGCATGAATCGCCGTACCACCGCACTCATAGCCGCCGCCGTCCTCGGCTCGGTCGCGCTGGTCTCCGGCTGTTCCGACGAGGGCAAGCCGGTGAACTTCGACAACCCGGGGGCCTCGCGGACGCCCGCGCCCAAGGGCAGCGGCGCCGCCGACCCCGGGCAGGACAAGGCGCGCGACGAGAAGGTCTCCGAGGTCGCCGCGAAGACCCTGCTGCCGACCGGTCCGAAGGCGCAGTTCACCACGCAGAACACGCTGGACGACGGCACCAAGATCGGCGTGACCACGCTGCACGGCAAGAAGTCGGGCTTCACGGGCAAGGTGTGGGTCTGGGCGCCGAAGCAGTACTTCGACCCCAAGTACGCCGCCAGCGGCTTCCCGGTGCTCATAGCCCTGCCCGGCGGCAACGGCTACCCCAAGAACTACTGGATGGGCACCGACCTCAAGCTCCAGAGCAGCATCACCCAGTGGTCCAAGGAGGGCAAGAGCGTCCCGTTCGTCGTGGTGATGCCGGTCCTCAACCCGGACGCGAAGTACTACTACGACGGCAGTGACATACCGGGCCACCCCAAGATGGGCACCTGGATGACCGAGGACGTGCCGGACTTCGTGAAGGCGAACTTCCGCACCTTCAAGTCCCGCGACGGCTGGGCGTTCATGGGCTCCTCCTCCGGCGGTTTCGTCGGCCTGAAGTCCGTGCTCAAGCGTCCCGACCAGTTCAAGGCCGTGATCGCCTCGGGCCCCGACACCGTGCCGGACTCCCCGCTGTGGGCCGGACACGAGGCCGAGAAGCAGGCGAACAACCCGGAGAAGCTCGCCCAGGACCTGATCGACAAGAAGGGCCCCGAGGTCGATCTCGCCTTCCAGATCGGCACCAAGGAGGGCGGCATGGCGAGCCTGAACGCCTTCATCGCCAAGTACGGCAAGGGTCCGGTCAAGACCCATCTCCAGGTGATCCAGGGCGGCAAGCACAACGCCCACACCTACATCAAGGGGATGGGCGACGGGACCATGCAGTGGATCAGCAGCCGGCTGCAGGCCCCGATCCCGTCGTCCTGACCGCGCCCGCCCTCGCCCCCGCCTCCGCCTAGCGGGCGAGCAGCTCCACCGCGACGTCCGCCGGGAACCCGGTGGTCGGACCGGTCCGGCGGGCGAACTCCCGTACGCCCTTGAGCTGCTCGGCGCCGAACCGGAAATCCAGCGTCGTGAAGTAGCGCTCCAGCAGTTCCGCGTCGAAGACCTCCCAGCGGGCGGCCTGCTCGGCGACCTTGGCGACCTCCTCCAGGGAGAGGTCGCGGGAGGCGAGGAACGCGTCGTGGACCTCGCGGACGACCCCGGGCTCGCGGGCCAGGTAGTCCTTGCGGGTCGCCCACACGGCGAAGACGAACGGCAGACCCGTCCACTCCTTCCACATGGCTCCCAGGTCGTGGACCTCAAGGCCCAGGCGCGGGGCCTCGTGCAGCGAGGCGCGCAGCGCGGCGTCCCCGATCAGCACCGCCGCCTCCGCCTCCTGCATCATCATGCCGAGGTCGGGCGGGCACGTGTAGTAGTCGGGCTCGACCCCGTACCGCTCGGCGAGGAGCAGCTGCGCCAGGCGTACGGAGGTGCGCGAGGTGGAGCCGAGCGCCACCCGGGCGCCGTCGAGCTCCTCCAGCGGCCGCTGCGAGACGATCACGCAGGACATGACGGGCCCGTCACAACCGACCGCGAGGTCGGGAAAGGCCACCAGATCGTCCGCGTTGCGCAGGAACTCCACGAGGGTGACCGGCGCGATGTCCAGGTCTCCCCGGACGAGCTGTTCACTCAGCTTCTCGGGGCTGTCCTTGGTGAGCTCCAGATCCAGCAGGGTGCCCGTCCGGGCGAGCCCCCAGTAGAGCGGCAGACAGTTGAGGAACTGGATGTGCCCGACCCGTGGCCGGGTGGTTGTTTGGTCCACATCGCGAGACTAGACCTGTCCGGTTTGTCCAGCTACGGCGGGTAGGTTCGTCACCGCGTCGAGGGCCCGCCAAACGTCCGAGTGACGTGATCTTTCCCTCTACCGCAGCCCCGATATCGCGTGCTACGCTCCTCGCAAGTTGCAGTTTGGTTTCCCTTGCAGTACAGAGCCTGCGGAGCATGTAACCCGCAGGCTTTTGTAGTTTTCAGACTTGTTTGCAGGTTCTGGAGCAGGGCAACCCTTTGGCCCAAGGAGGGCTTATGGCTACCGGAACCGTCAAGTGGTTCAACGCTGAAAAGGGCTTCGGCTTCATCGCCCAGGACGGCGGCGGCCCGGATGTCTTCGTCCACTACTCCGCGATCAACGCGTCTGGCTTCCGCTCCCTCGAGGAGAACCAGGTCGTGAACTTCGACGTCACGCAGGGTCCGAAGGGCCCGCAGGCGGAGAACGTCACCCCGGCCTAGTTGCCCGGGTCGGCGATCGCTGACTAGCAGTACCCAAGGAGCCCTTTCCGTACGGCGACGTACGGAAAGGGCTCCTGCCTTTGTCTCCTCACGCCTTGGTTTCGTACGCCTTGGTTTCGTATAGCCGTTCTATTTCCTCGGCATACCGCTCCGTCACCGCCCTGCGGCGGACCTTCAGGGTCGGGGTGAGCACCCCGCTCTCGATCGTGAAGTCCTCGGCCAGGACCGCGAAGGCGCGGATACGGGCGGGGCGCGAGACGCGGGCGTTGGCGTCGTCCACGGCCTCCTGGACCAGGGCCCGTACGGCGGCCGCGTCCCTCCCCGCGACCTCGGCCGCGTCCACGGTGATCAGGGCGACGGGATAGGGGCGGCGGTCGCCGACCATCACCGCGTGCGAGACGAACCGCGACCGCTCGATGGCCAGCTCGACCTCGGACGGGGCGAGGTTCTTCCCGGCGGACGTGATGATCAGGTCCTTCTTGCGGCCGGTGATGGTCAGGAAGCCGTCGGCGTCCAGGGCGCCCAGGTCGCCGGTGTGCAGCCAGCCGTCCGCGTCGAGCGCCTCCGCCGTGGCGGCGGGGTTGGCGTGGTAGCCGGAGAAGACGTTCGCGCCGCGCGCCAGCACCTCGCCGTCCTCGGCGATCCTCACCTCGCAGCCGTCGATGGGACGCCCGACCGTGCCGTACCGGACGGCGCCGGGGTGGTTGAGCGTGATCACGCCGGCCGACTCGGTCATGCCGTACCCCTCGTACGTGGCGATCCCGGCGGCGCGCAGGAAGTCGAGGGTGGCGGGGGCGATGGGGGCGCCGCCGGTGAGCGCCCAGCGCAGCCTGCCGCCGAAGGCCGCCCGCACCAGCGCGAACAGCTCCTGCTCGTCGGTGATCCGGAGCTTCTCGGCCAGCGCGAGGGCGCCCTGGTGCACCTTCTCGAAGAGCCTCGGTACGGAGGGGAGGTGGGTGGGCTGCGCCTCGGCCAGCTCGGACACGACGTCCTCCACGCGGCCGCCGAAGTAGCAGAGTTCGCCGCCGTTGAGGAGGGTGGAGAACTGGGTGAGCTGGGCGAGCAGGTGGGCGAGGGGGAGATAGAGGTACGTCCGGTCGCCCGGCCCGCCCTCGAGGAGGGGGAGGGTGGCGTCCTGGATCGCGCCCAGGTTGGCGTGGGTGAGGCGGCAGCCCTTGGGGGGCCCGGTGGTGCCGGATGTGTAGACCAGGGTGGCGGTGTCCTCCGGGCGGACGGCTTTCTGGGTGGCCAGGAGGTGGTCCGGCGGGACGGGTTGGCTTGGCGGAGCCGCACATGTCACGGCCCCGCGCCCCGCCTCCCGGGCCGACAGTTCTGGTAGCGGGAACACCTCCTCCACCCCCGACAAGGTCCGCACCCTCCCCCTCTGCTCCTCCGTCTCGCACACCGCGAACCTCGCCCCCGAGTCCCTCAGGACCCACTTCACCTCCTCGTCGCCCGCCGTCGGGTACACCGGGACCACCACCGCGCCCGCCGCCAGGCAGGACAGCTGGGTGAGGGTCCACCTCGGGCTCGTCTCGGCGAGGATCGCCACGCGGTCGCCGGGGCGCAGGCCGTGGGCGAGCAGGGTGCGGGCCGTGCGGCGGACCGCGTCGCGCAGGGCCGTGTACGTCAGGGTGGTCCAGCCGCCGTCCGGCGCGCGGAACCGCAGGGCCGGGCGGGAGCCGTGCCGCTCGGCCGTCCACTCCGCGAACAGGGCCAGCGTCCTGGGGCGTAGTGCGCTCGGTTCCGTCATGTACCCGACGGTAGGGACGCCCGTGGGCCACCGGGGATGACGGGAAACGTCACCCCCGCTGACCGCACCGCTCAATCCCGCTACG
Source organism: Streptomyces sp. NPDC023838 (assembly GCF_040639555.1). Lineage (NCBI taxonomy): Bacteria > Bacillati > Actinomycetota > Actinomycetes > Kitasatosporales > Streptomycetaceae > Streptomyces > Streptomyces sp. NPDC023838. The sequence continues at coordinate 30,168 of NZ_JBFAAD010000034.1, read as the reverse complement.
GTCGTTGGCCATGGGCAAGGGGACGATCACCGTGCACCATGTACGCGCCGTGCTGCGCGGCGCCGAGCGGCGCGGCATCGACACCGTGCCGCTCCTCCAGGCCGCCGGCATCCCGCCGCTGCTGCTCGGCGACGACCGGGCGCGGGTCACGCCCGCCCAGTTCGCGCTGCTCTTCCGGGCGCTGTACCGGGCGACCCAGGACGAGTTCCTCGGGCTGGGCCCGGCCCCGAGCCGCCCCGGAACGTTCGCCATGATGTGTTACGCCTCGCTGGGCTGCCGCGATCTGGGCGGGGCGATGCGGCGCGGGATCGCGTTCTACCGGCTCTTCCCGGGCGGACCCGAGCTGGCCCTGACGGCGGACGGGCCGGAGGCGGTCTTCGCCGTACGCAACGAGCTCGGGCGGGACGAGGACCGGTTCCTCACCGAGTGCCTGCTGATCATCTCGCACCGGCTGTGCAGCTGGCTGGTGGGCCGCCGCATCCCGCTGCTGCGGGCGTCGTTCGGCTATCCGCCGCCCCCGCACCAGGACGAGTACCCGTCGCTGTTCGGCTGCCCGGTCCGCTTCACGGACGCGGGTACGGAAGCGGTGACGGAGGCGGTGTTCGACGCGCGCTGGCTGACCGCGCCGCTCGTACGGGACGAGGCGGCGCTGGAGCAGATGCTGCGGCGCTCCCCCTTCGAACTGCTGAGCCGCAGGGCGTACGGGACGACCGTGGGCGAGCAGGTCCACCGCGACCTCGGCCGCGCGCTGCTCGCCTCGCCCCGGCTGCCGTCGCTGGACGAGACGGCGGCCCGGCTCGCCCTCTCCCCGGCCACCCTGCGGCGCCGCCTCCAGCAGGAGGGCACCTCGTTCCAGCAGCTCAAGGACGCGGTGCGGCGGGACGCGGCGATCGCGGGGCTGGCCGAGGGGCGCGAGCCGATCGCCGAACTCGCGGCGCGGCTCGGTTTCTCCGAGGACACCTCGTTCCACCGGGCGTTCCGGCGCTGGACGGGCACGACACCGGGGGCGTATCGGCTGGGCCAGCGAAGGTGAGCGATACGGTCAGCGCCGTACCTACTGGTCAGTCACTACGGTCTCCTCAACTGCCCCCACCCCCACGGACGTTGGGAGAGCCGTCATGCCCACCCTGCCCATCCCCCCCGTTCCGCCCGTCCCGCCCGTACCGTCCATCCCGCCCGTCCGGACCCGAGCAGCCGGTGTGCTCGCCGCCGGACTCCTCCTCTGCGCGGCCACCCCCACCGCGTTCGCCTCCACCGACGACGGCCCCTCGGTCCGCCCCGGGGACGTCGTCAGCTCGGCCCCGACCGAGTTCCATCCGCTGCCCGGCCAGTGGACCAACACCAGCGCCTGGCACATCACTTACCGCTCCACCACCGCCACGGGCGCCCCCAACACCGTCTCCGGCACGGTGATCGTGCCCAACGACGGCCGGACCGGCCCGCGCCCGCTCGTCACGTACGCCGTCGGCACGGTGGGCCTGGGCGACTCCTGCGCGCCGAGCGCGGGCTTCCCGTACGGGACCGCCGTCGAGGCCACCCTCATCAACCAGATCGTGCAGCGCGGCTGGGCGGTCGCGGTGACGGACTACGAGGGCCTGGGCACCCCCGGCGACCACACGTACACAGTCGGCCGGGCCGAGGGAACCGCGATGCTGGACGCGGCCCGCGCCGCCGAGCGCCTGGGCGTTCCCGGCGTCTCCGGCGACTCCCCCGTCGGGATCATGGGGTACTCGCAGGGCGGCCAGGCCAGCAGCTGGGCGGCCGAGCTGCACAAGTCGTACGCGCCCGAGCTCAAGGTCAAGGGCACGGCGACGGGGGGTGTCCCGGCGGACCTGATGGCGGTCGCGCACTCCAACGACGGCGGGCTCGGCTCCGGCCTGATCTTCATGGCGGCGGCGGGCCAGGACGCGGCCTTCCCCGAGCTGAAGCTCGACACGTATCTGAACACGGCGGGCAAGGCGCTCGTCGACTACTTCAAGTCGAACTGCGTGGCGGTCGACACCGTCGTCGGCTCCTTCAAGAAGGTCACCGACCTGACGGTCAAGAACCCGCTGGAGCAGGCGGACTGGCAGGCCCGTCTGAACGAGTCCCGGCTCGGTACGGTGGCGCCGGACGCGCCGGTGTACCTGTACCACGGGACTCTGGATGAGCTCATCCCGTACGGGGTGGGGCGTGGCCTGCGGGATGACTGGTGCGGGCGGGGGGCGTCGGTGTCGTGGCACGGGCTGCCGCTGCTGGGCCACGTGGGTGGGGTGACGGTTGGGGCACTGCCTGCGGCCGACTGGCTGTCGGACCGCTTCACGGGGAAACCGTCCCCGGGCAACTGTTAGGGGCATTCACCTGCGGCCCGGTGGTGGGTTGCTCGCGCAGTTCCCCGCGCCCCTTTTTGGCCCGGTGTTGGTCTGCGGGCCGGTGGTCGGTTGCTCGCGCAGTTCCCCGCGCCCCTAAACCCCCCTTCGTCCGCAGACCGTATGTGGCTGGTCGCGCAGTTCCCCGCGCCCCTAAAAATGCCGCTGCGCGGCAATCCCCTGGGCGCCCCGAAGGGGCGCATCTCAGGGGCGCGGGGAACTGCGCGAGCAACCGACCACGACCCGCAGGTACAGAGGGGTTAGGGGCGCGGGGAACTGCGCGACCAGCCCACCACCGGGCCGCAGACACACCCCGGGCCGATAAGGGGCGCGAGCAACCCACCACCGGGCCGCAGATGAACACCGGGCAAAAAGGGTCGCGAGCAACCCGCCACCGGGCCGCAGACGAACCCCGGGCCAAGACCTAGCGTGGGACCGTGGCGGACGGCTCGAACGGCGCGCCGTGGCCGGGGACGATCAGGGACGCCACCGCCAGCACCCGCCCCCGCGAGGCCCGCAGCACCTCGCGGTCCGGGGCCACCGGGTCGTCCGCCGGGCCCTCCGCGTGCCACCACAGGTCGCCCGCGAACGCCACCACACCCGCGTCCGTGCCCGCCAGCAGCGTGATGTCCTCGGGGCTGTGTCCCGGGGTGCGGATCAGCCGGAGCGACGGGGTGAGCTCGTAGCCCTCCGCGTCCCGGTTGCGCCACTGGTCGCCCGCGTACTCCACCTTGTGGTCGTGCACCCGGGCCCGGCCGAACAGGCCGACGTTCATGGTGTTGTCCGGGTGGTGGTGGCTGAGCACCACGTCGGTGATGTCGTCGGGGCCGAGCCCCAGTTCCGCGAGCGGCCCGAGGATGTCGTCGCGGCTCGCCACCATGCCCGGGTCGAAGACCACGTGCCGGTCCCCGTCCCTCACGTACGAGACGGTGGCGGCCACCCCCGGGCCGGTGGAGCCGACGTAACCGGTGGTCAGAACGGTGTATTCGGCGCTGCGGCCGAGCGGTGCGTCTGTCATGGCTTTGATCTTTCCGGCCGGGCCCACCCTCCACGAGTGGCACATCTGCCACCGATCGCAGGATTCGTGCCACCCCGCCTGCCACCCGCCTGCCGCACCACTTGTCACCTGCCAGACTGCCCCCGTGCCGCCCTTCACCACCGTCGCCGCGTACGTCCCGCCAGGAGTCGGCATGCTCGCCGTCGGCATCGTGAGCGAGGTGTTCGGCCCACACGGGGAGGCGCTGCCCGGCTTCGACTTCGCCCTGTGCGCCGAGCGCCCGGGGCCCGTCCCCACCGACCTCGGCGTCCCCCTCGCCATCGCGCACGGTCTGGACCGGCTCGCCGCCGCCGATCTCGTGATCGCCCTCCCGGGGGCGGAGTTCCGTACGCCGCCCGCCCCCGCCGTACTCGACGCGCTCTCGGAAGCGTACGACCGCGGCGCACTCGTCGCAGCCCACTGCGTCGGCACCTTCGCGCTCGCCGCCGCCGGACTGCTCGACGGCCGGCGGGCCACCACCCACTGGCGGTTCGCCGACCTGCTGGCCCGCCGCCACCCGGACGTCACCGTCGAGCCCGACGCCCTCTACATCGACGAGGGACAGGTGATCACGGGCGCGGGAGCCGCCGCGGGCTTCGACCTGTGCATGCACCTGCTGCGGCGGGAGTGCGGAGCCGCGACGGCCAACGCCGTCGCCCGGGACATGGTGCTGCCCTCCCACCGCGAGGGCGGGCAGGCCCAGTACCTGGCCGCCCCCGTGCCCGAGGACGGCCAGGACGAGCGGCTCTCCGAGGTCCTGGCCTGGGCCCGCGCACATCTCCACGAGCCGCTTCCCGTCGCGGAGCTGGCCCGGCGCGCCCTGATGAGCAAACGCTCCTTCGCCCGCCGCTTCACCGCCGCGACCGGCACCACCCCGCACGCCTGGCTGCGCGGTCTGCGTCTGAGCAGCGCCGAGGAGCTCCTGGAGACCACGGACCTGCCCGTCGAGGAGATCGCCCGCCGGGTCGGCTACGGGAGCGCCGCCGTCCTGCGTGAGCAGTTCGTCCGCCGCCGGGGAGTGCCGCCCCGCTCGTACCGCCGCTCGTTCACGAACGCGCCGTAGCGCCCAGGTCCAGTTCCGCCCACACCGTCTTGCCCGGCGGCCGCTCGTCCACCCCCCACGCCTTCGCCAGCGCCTCCACGAGCAGCAGACCCCGCCCGCCCTCCGCGTCCCCGGCGACCTCCGGGCGGCGCGGAAGCCCCTCGGTCCTGGTGTCGGTCACCTCGATGCGCAGTACGGTGCCGAGTACGAGCCGGAGTTCGAAGTCCCGGCCCGGTACGCGCCCGTGGAGCACGGCGTTCGCCGCGAGCTCGGCCACGACCAGGGCGGCGGCGTCGGACGCCTCGCTGCCGTGCGGTACGCCCCAGGCGTCGAGCTGCCCGAGCGACAGCACCCGGGCGAGCCGGGCCCCTCGGCGCGTACTGGTGAATCGCCGCACGAACTCGGTTGTGGGGGTGGTGATTTGGGGATTCATGTCACCGAGCGTGACGAGATGTGCGTACGCTGAACAAGGGCGTCGGCGCGACACCGGCTTTCTTGTACGGGTCCGGCGAGCGCCCTGTACGAGTCGTCGCCCGTGACCCATGGAGACGTGCGTGGAGGACGAAGAAGACACCATCTCGGAGCTGTTCACCGCCGTGGGCGAACAGCTGAAGGTGCTGCGTATCCGGGCCGGGCTGACCCAGCGGGAGTTCGGCCGCCTGGTGGGGTACACCGAGAGCCAGATCTCGGCGATGGAACGCGGCGTACGGATCACCCAGCCGGACTTCCTGGAGAAGGCGGACAAGATCCTGAACGCGGGCGGGGTGTTGATCGCGGCGAAGAAGTCGATCGAGCGGGCCCAGGCGAAGGCGCGGACGCGCCATCCGGCTTGGTACCGGAACTACGCCCTCCTGGAGGCCGAGGCCCTCGAACTGCACCACTACGGCACCCAGGCCGTGCACGGGCTGCTCCAGACCGAGGCGTACGCACGGGCGCTGTTCACCCAGCGGCGGCCCCTGCTCAGCGACGAGACCATCGAGAAGCGCGTGGCCGACCGACTCGCCCGCCAAGAGGTGCTTCAGACCTGGCCCGCACCGACGTTCAGCTTCGTGTTCCAAGAGGTTGTCCTGCAACAGCCCATTGGTGGGCGTGCCGTCCGGGTAGAACAGCTCGGGCAGCTCCTGCGCATCGCCCAACTGCGGACCGTCGAGCTCCAGGTCATGCCGACGGACCGTGAGGACTGCCCTGGCATCGACGGCCCGTTCAACCTGCTAACTACCAAGAAGGGGCGGCAGGTTGCGTACACGGAGATCCAGGGCCACCCTCGGTTGATCACGGATCCCGAAGAGGTCCGCGTCATCATCACTCGCTATGGGATCATCCGGGCGCAGGCTCTCACGCCCCGGGAGTCACTGGCCCTGATCGAGAAGATGCTGGGAGACGCATGAACTGGTTCAAGAGCACATACAGCGGCGCCGAGGGCGGGGACTGTATAGAAGTGGCCTACGACTGGCGCAAGTCGAGCTACAGCAGCGGCGAGGGCGGCGAGTGTGTCGAAGTCGCGGCTCACCCCTCCGCCATCCACATCCGCGACTCAAAGAACACACCCGGCCCGGAAATCACCGTACTCCCGTCCGCCTGGGCCGAATTCGTCACGTACGCCACACAGTAGAACAACAAAAAAAGCGGCTGCGCCGACTTTGTAAGTCGGCGCAGCCGCCAGGTTGTCGCGCCGGAGACGGAATCGATCCCGCCCCGGAACCCCTTCGGCCGTGGGCGTACTTCCGAAACGAGGAGGGGCCCGGCGCCACCCTCGGCGCCGGGCCCCTCCCCCACATCAGCTACCTCACCACCAGCAGCTCCGGCTTCGGCATGACCGCCGTCGCGAAGACCACCTGGGTGAGGAGCATGATCCCGAACAGCGCTCCCCCGCCGCCCAGTGCCAGTGGCAGCACCGGCATGAGCAGGAGGAAGGCCGCGACCGTACGGAAGCCGCCCGGTGTCCCGTACCTCTTGAGCAGGCCCAGGAGGAGGAGCAGGAACAGCGACACCGCCGCCACGAACAGCATCAGGTTCACGCCGTCCGCCAGCTGCTCCCCGAAGGACAGCGCCCCTCGCGGGGTCAGTGCCATCGCCAGGAACCAGCCGGCCGCGCAGAGCGGCACATAGCGGGCCGCGCATCTCGGGAACCAGGGTGCGTGGGTCACTTCGGCGGATCCTTCAGACACTGGGCGGAGTTCCAGTACCGCATGTCCTTGTTGCCGTACCAGGGCATCGAGTCCAGGCCGGACACGTGGTCCATGCGGTCGTGGGCCACCACCGTGGGCGGCTGCGTGCGACGGTACTGGACGACCTCCATGTCCGGGTAATGGTCTCCCTTCCTGGTCACCGTCACCGAGCCCTTGTTGGCCGCGATCGTCACGTGGGTGTCGACCGAGAACAGGGGCATCAGACTGTTCACCCCGGCTATGCCGAGGTCCAGCTTCGACGAGTTCGAGTGGTACTGGCCGAGGAAGCTGTAGTTCACGATGTTGCGGCCGGTGACGGACTCCGAGGGGTAGTCGTTGAGCGACAGCGGGTCCGCGGGGATCATCCTCGACGGCGACTCGATGTCGTAGCCCGCGCCGCCGCCCGCCTGGCTGAGCAGGTACGACGAGATGTGCTTGGTCGACGGCCTGGTGTGGGACGGCGAGACCTTGAAGGTCACGTCGCCGGTGGCCGTGTTCCAGAACAGGACCATGCGGTACGCGGCGTCCGGGTCGGTCGAGTACTCGCGGTTGTCACCCAGCAGCTGGTAGCCCAGGCCCGGGATCTTCATCGCGTCCTTCGTGTGGATGAAGAACTTCATCATGATGATGCCCCGGTCGGGCCCCTTGCCCACCTTGAAATGGCCGAACTGGGTGCCCTTCTCGCCGTGCGACCACATGGCGCGCAGGGCGCGGTAGTAGGGCGTGTAGCGCTTGGCGACCTTGTGCACCACATGGCGCACGATCCGCTTGACCGCGTGGTACGCCTTCTTCACCGCGTGCTTGATCTTCTTGAAGATGTGCCCGATGTGGAACGCGCCGCTCGGGTCGCTGTCGGTGACCGGCGAGTTGTTGGCGTACGCGTACCCGTTGATCTGCTGCGGGTCCGACAGGTCCATGACCGGGTCCACCGAGGCGAACCGGCCGTTGGCCGCGTCGTACTCGCGCGCCCCCATGTGGGTCAGGCCCGTGGACTTGTCGGTGGTGCCGCCCACGAAGCCGTGGTCGCCCGGCCAGCCCGACTGCGGCTGGGTGCCGCGCGGGGTGCCGAACGGGCCGGAGGCGCGCCGGGTGACCGACAGGCTCACCGAGTCCACCGCCACGTCGTCGGTGCCCTGGTGGTCGCTGAGGAGGTAGGTGATCGAGCCGTCCGAGCCGCGCGCGACGGTCGAGTTGCCCGCCGAGTAGTAGCGGACACCGCTCACCGCGTTGCCGGCCTTGGTCAGCGTCAGCTCCTCGGCGCCCAGGTACAGGGTCACCGCACCGGGGTCGCGGCGGATCAGCCGGGAGCCGTCCGCGTCGTAGAGGAACGTGGACGTCTGGCCGTCGATCGTCGAGGAGGCCAGGTTGCCCTCGGCGTCCCAGGTCAGGCTCTGGTCACCGGCGGACGTCACCCGGCGGGTGGTGTTGCCGGACGCGTCGTACTCGAAGGAGTCGGTGCGCGCCCCCGGTCCGGTGATGGCGACCGTGTCCATGCCGTGCGGACGGGTCTCGCCCGGCTGCGGATAGGAGTAGCCGCGCCGCACGTCCTTGGCGGCGTCGCCGCTGACGTCGTGCTGGACCTCGGAGGCCCGGTTGCCGACCGTGTCGTACGTGTACGAGTACCAGTACGGGTCGATGCCGCCCACCTTCGGGCGCACGTCCGTGGATGCCTTCAGCGCGCAGTCGTCCGTGCTCGTCCACGCGTGCGAGAGCCGCGCCGCGAAGTCGTACGTGAAGCACTGCGTGTCGGTGACCGACTTGTCGTCGCGGTCGTCGCGGATGCGGGTGATGTTGCCCGCCGGGTCGTAGCTGTAGACCTTGCTGTCGATGGTCTGCGGGCCCTGCGACTCGCGGTCGTTGACCACGCTGCTGAGCCTGCGGGTGTCCTCCTCGTAGGTGAAGGTCTGGACGGTGCGGCCGCCGACCGCGCCGAGCACGGTCTGGAGGATCTCGCCGGACGGCGAGTACTGGGTGCCCAGCGAGTACACGTCCGTGCCGTTGCCGACCGTGGTCGCCAGGCCGTAGTCCGTGTAGCCCTGGCGGACCGTCTCGGCGGGCAGCCCGCCGCCGGCCGGGAAGGCCGTGGTGTTGGCGAGGCCCGTGTTCGGCGTGTAGGTCGAGCCGAACTCGTAGGTGCCCGCCAGCTTGCCCTCGGCCGCCGGGACGGTGATCACCGAACCGGTGGCCCGGCCCGCCGCGTCATAGCCCTTCACGGCCGTGGTGTAGGCGTTGCCGTTGTCCCAGCGGGTCGACGAGCTGAGCATCTTCTTGCCGCCGGCCAGCGAGTCGTACGCCCACTCGGCCAGCTTCGGGCCGGTGACGCTGTCCTTGCGCAGGCTGGTGGGACGGCCGATCTCGTCGTAGGTGTAGGCGAGGACCGTGCCCCGGGCGTCCTTCGTCGTCGCCGTCTTGCCGTCGGGCGTGAACGTCGTGGTGACCGCGCCCTTGTCCGGGTCGGACGAGGTGACCTGGCGCCCACGCAGGTCGTACGTGGACGACCAGGTGTTGCCCGCCGCGTCGACCAGCTTGGTCAGCCGGTCGGAGCTGTCGTAGGTGTACTTCAGCGCCTCGTACTTGTCGGCGCTCGCGCCGATGACCGGGTTGCCGTCCTTGTACTGGCGCAGCTCGACCGGCTTGTCGTGGGCGTTGTTGATCACCAGGGTGGCGGTGGCCCCGCTCGGCGGAACCGTCGCCGTCCAGTCGCCGCCGTACGTGGTGGTCGTGCGCCACCGCTCGGTGCCCTTGGTGAGCGCGATGGACGCCGTGGTGCGGCCCATGCCGTCGAACTCGGTCACGGTCTGCGCCGGGACCTGGCTGTCGGCCACCGCGAACAGGGTCGTGGCGACCGGCTGGTCGTTGTAGTACTCGGCGTTGTCCTTGTAGGTGCGGCCCTGGCTGTCGAAGAAGCTGTCCGTGATCAGCCGGCCCGTGCCGCCGTACGCCTCGGTCTGGGTCTGCCGCTTGCGGAGCAGACCGTCGTAGAGGGTCACCGCCTTGCGGTACTTGCCGCTCTCCAGCAGCGTGTTGGAGGTGACGGCCGTGGGGCCGTCGTTGCGCACCAGGTAGGAGAAGGTGACGTCGGCCGAGGCGGGCTTGGTCCGGCCCGGCTTCCAGGCGGCGGTGAGCTGCCCGAGCGCGTCGTACTCCTGGCTGGTGACCCGGCCGTTGGCGTCGGTCGCCTTCACCGTCAGCCCGCGCAGACCGTCGAGGTCGACGCTGGTCGTGAAGCCCTTGTTGTCGGTGGTCTTCACGGTCGTCGGCTGGGCGCCGGACGACGGCGTGTAGGCGGTGGTGGTCGTGGCGTTGGCCGCGTCGGTGGTCGACGTCATCCGTCCGTAGGCGTCGTAGAGCGCCGTGGAGGTGGTGACGTAGACCGGGACGCCCGCGTTGTAGCGGTCCAGCTCCTCGATCTTGGACGCCAGCGCCTTGCCCGACACGGGAGCCGCGCCGTACGCGCTGGTGTCGTACGTGGTGCGGGTCTCGGCCGTGATGGTGGACGGCGAGGCGGGGGTGGCGCAGGCCGTGGAGCTCTTCTGCTCGTCGGCGATGTAGGACACCAGGTGGTTGGTGGCGTCCGGGGTGACGTAGGTGGTGCGGGTGCACTGCTCGTCACCGGAGACCGCGAGGTCGCCCTCGTCCGAGAAGGTGAGCGTCTGGCCGTACGCGTCGAAGGTGGCCGACGAGCGGGTGGTGCGCCAGCTGCCGTTGTCGAGCAGGGTCCGGTCCGTGCTGGTGTCGGTGTCCGACTGGTAGGCGTGCAGATCGGTGGTGCCCGGCCGGGTCTGGGTCGCGGTCAGCTTCGACCACGGCTTGTCCACCGACGACTCGACGATCTTGCCGCCGTCCTTGTCGTAACTGGCGTTCTCCAGCTCCTTGCCGCTGTACTGCTCGGCGTCGGTGTAGAGCGTGCCGAAGGAGTCGGCCACCTGGGCGCCGTCGATGCCCCGGAGGTAGGTGGTCTCCTCCAGCGTCTTGTTGGTGGTGCCGGTACGGGTGCGGACCTTCCCGTATCCCCGGTAGTCGCTGTACGTGCGATGCTTGTCGAGGGTGAACTCGCTGGTGTCCTTGGCCCAGGCGATGCCGCCCAGGTACTCGTACTCGGTCACCTCCGAGTCGGTGCCCGCGACCTTGTCGTCCTCGGTCACCTTGGTCACCACGTACTTGTGGAACCAGTCCTTGACCGGCTCGCTGCCGCCCTCGGGGGTCCACCAGGTCGGGAAGCAGCGCTTGGTGTTGGTCGCCTCGGCGGGCGGGGCGGCGTAGGTGCACTCGGTGGGCGAGTACTCGACGAGGGTGTCGGCGCCGTACTCCGACGTCACCCGGGTGATGCGGTACTTGTTCAGCGGCGGGCGGCCCTCGGAGGCGTCCACGCGGTTGGGCATCAGGGTGCCGCCGAACGTCACGGCCGGGTTCGACAGGGCGGTTCCGCCCGCCTTGCCGGTGCGCGTGATCGAGTCGAGCCACAGCCCGTTGCCGCCGGTGTCACCGGTGCCGGGGAAGCTCTGGCCGAAGGTCCAGCTGTCGATGTCGGAGTACCCCGTGCCCTTGAGCACCTGGGTGGTGACCGAGGTCAGCCGCTTCTTCGACCAGAACGACGGCGAGCCGTTGAGGCAGTCCGCGCCGACCGTGCAGACCTCGTCGACCGGGGTGTCCGGCCAGTTGGAGGCGTGCGCCTTGTCGAAGGCGCAGTCGGTGGCGGTGCCGAGGCAGCGGTCGGCCATGGCGAAGTTCACCTTGGCGGCGGGCTGGGCGGCGTAGACCTGTCCGGCGCGGTGGCCGTACTCGATGTGGTCGAGGTAGCCGCCGCGCGTGTAGCTCGCGTCCGCCTTGGGCTTGGTGGTCGTGGAGCCGCCGGAGTTCTTGGCGTACGCGTTCTTCTCCTGGGTGTAGAAGAGCGCCATCGCGTTGCCGTGCGGGTCGACCACGTAGTCCAGGTTCCAGCGCCAGGCCTGGTTGCGGACGGAGTCCGTGAAGGCGGTGGCGTGACCGGGCTCGCCGGTGTGGTTTCCGTAGACCGGGACGGTGTACGTAGACCCGGTCTCGGTCTTGCCGGTGGCCCAGCCGGGAAGGCGGTTCTTGCCGAACCAGTACTGGGTGCCGTCGAGCGTGGTCACCTTCCAGTACTCGTTGTCGTCGTCACTGTTGTTGGTGTCGGTGGCGGTGCCCTTGACCCGCTCGATACGGGAGCCGTCGTCGTCGGCGGGGCGCCAGACGTCGCCGGTGCCGGTCTTGACGAGCGGGGTCGAGGCGCCGTTCAGGGACATCACGGCGTTGTCGGAACGCCAGCACAGGTCACCGGACTTGGCGGGGGCGTTCGTTCCCGTCCCGTTGTCGTCCTTGCAGGCCATGTACTGCCGCTCGATGAACCCCATCTCCATCGCCCAGCCCTCGCCGAGCGCGGAGGGCTGGTTGTTGGTGGAGGCGGTACGGCCGTCGACGGACGAGGAGGAGTACCCGAGGGCGAGCTTGGGGGTCAGGTCCCCGGGAACGGGCGGCACCTGGAGCGGGTACTGCCAGGAGAACCCGCCTTCGTTACCCCCGGAGGTCCAACTCCCGGAGGGAGAGAGGGAGGTCGCCTTGAAGTCCCCGTTGGCCCCGTCGGGGGTGGCGGTGGCGGCGAGCACGGTGAAGGCCCCTGCCGCGGCCGCGCTCTTCGTTCCCGTGCCCGCCGCCGTGTCCGGCCCGAGCCCCACGTCGGCGGTCAGGACGCCGGCCTTCGTGTCGTTCCGGGAAGCCAGCGGCTGAACCGTCCGGCACTCGGCCCGGTCCGGCGTCGTCAGCGCGCACGCCGGCAGCTGCACGAGCCGCAACCGGGAGGCCCAGTCCGCCCCGTACGCGCCCTGGAACGCCCGGTAGTCGAGCTGTACGGACGCCCGACCGGCCCCGGCCCCGCCGTCGTCACGCGCGACTCCGAGCACGACACCGTCCAGGCCCAGCCGGTCCGCGGCCTTGCGGTCCGCCATCCGCACCCGAACCTTGGCGGGCGCCCCCTTGGCGGCCTGGGCCTGCGCCCCCTTGGCCGCCTTCGGCGCGAGCGGCGCGACCCCCACCGGGCTCCCCGGCGCGGCCGCATGACGCGATCCGGCCACGCTCCGCCCCGCCGCGCTCTTTGCCAACGCATCGGCCGCGACCCCACTGAGGTCGACCTCGCTGTCCCCGGCCTTCGGCCACGTCACCTTGGGCGCCCGCCAGGCACGCCGAGCCGTCTCGCTGGTGGCGGTGGAACCGCCCTTCCCCAGCTCGGAGCCCCGCACCGACGCCGTCTTCTGCACCGAGCGCAGCGAGAAGTCCACCTTCCCGGCGGCCGCCGCGACGCTCGGCAGCAGTGTGACCAGCACCGCGCTCGCCGTGAGCGCGCCCAGCGCCGCCGTGGCGCGGCGGCGTCTGCCTCCGCCCGAGTCCTCGTCGTATCTCAATGTCCCCACCCTTGAACGAGTCACGTGGAACTCTCCAACTCTGCGTATTCAGCTCAAAAGGCGCCCCAACGGAGGGGCGCCTGGGGGAACTTAACACCAAGGAATTTACGGGCGGAAGAACAATTCGCCGCGCGAACACCGCAGTTGAGACGGGATGTAACGAGAGGAGAACGATCGCCGAAACATACACACTCAAAGGCTCCCCCAAAGGTGCGAAGGGGCCAGTTCGGACGTTATTCCGGCGTTACGCTCCCGCTCTGGCAAGCAGCATTAACTGATATGAGGGTGGGGACTGGTGAGGGGACATCACATGCGCCGGGGCAGACGGCTGCCGGCCGCGCTGATGGCAGCCGCGCTCGGCGCGGGCGGACTTGCTCAACTGGCCGCGGCACACACGGCGTTTGCGGACGAGAGCGCCAACAACGCAACACAGACGGGGACAAGCACACCCGGAACCAACGCTTCCGTGGCCGGAATTGGTAATTCCGGAACCTCCACTTCCGGAATTACCACGTCCGGAGCCAAGACTTCCGGAACCACGTCTTCCGGAACCACCTCTTCCGGAATCGGCTCTTCCGGGACCAGCGCTTCCGATAAAGCCGCAACGCAGGCACTCGCCCAGGCACGCCAGACCGGCCGCCAGGTCGAGATCCTGGACCGCCGCGACGAGATGACGCAGGTGCTGGCCAACCCGGACGGGTCGCTCACCATGCGCCAGTACGTGCGCCCCGCCTTCGCCCGCGTCGGCGGCGCCTGGCGCACGGCCGACGCCACGCTGAAGCAGGGCGCCGACGGCCGTATCGCCCCGGCCGCCGCCACCTTCGGCATCTCCTTCTCCGGCGGCGGCACCGGCCCGCTCGCCACGATGACGAAGAGCGGCCGGACCCTCTCGGTCTCCTGGCCGGACGCCCTGCCGCAGCCCCGCGTCGAGGGCGACACCGCCCTCTACCCCGAGGTGCTGCCCGGCGTCGACCTCACCCTGCGGGCCGACGTCGACGGCTTCGCCCAGCACCTGGTCGTCAAGACCCGCGAGGCCGCCGCCCATCCGCGCCTGGCCGAGCTCTCGCTCGCGCTGCACACCGCGGGCACCAGCCTGAAGGCGGACGCCAAGGGCAATCTGACGGCCACCGACAGCCGCTCCGGCGCCCCCCTGTTCAGCGCCCCCGCCCCCACCATGTGGGACTCCTCGCACCTGCCGAAGCAGGCGGTGGCCGGGCTGGTCCGCGGCGGGCGCCCGAGCGCCGAGACCGCGCCCCCCAAGCTCGTCGCGATGGGCACGAAGGTCACCGCCGACCGGCTGCGGATCACCCCGGACGCGGCGATGCTGAAGGACCCCGGGACGGTCTTCCCGGTCGTCATCGACCCGATCTTCTCCGGCGGCGGCCGCAACAACTGGGCCATGGCGTACAAGCAGTCGGGCAACTCCTCGATCGCCAACACCGCGTACTGGAACGGCGGCACCTTCAGCGACAAGCTCGCGCGCGTGGGCCACGAGAACTCGACCAACGGCACCGCCCGCTCGTACTTCCAGCTGAACACCAAGGGCCTGGCCGGGTCGAAGATTCTCTCGGCCAAGTTCAACGTCTTCAACAGCTACTCGTGGTCGTGCACCAAGACCCCGGTGGAGCTCGGCCTCACCGGCCCCATCTCCTCCGCCACCACCTGGAACAACCAGCCCGCCTGGAAGCAGACCCTCCAGGAGAAGACGTTTGCCCACGGCTGGTCCTCGACCCAGTGCGCCGCCGCGGGCGAGGACTTCGACGCCGACACGATCAAGACGGCCGTGCAGGCGGTCGCGGACGCCGGCGACAACGACATGACGCTGGGCCTGCGCTCGCGCCAGGACTTCGAGGGCAACGAACAGAGCTGGAAGAAGTTCCAGAACGACCCGAGCCTGGAGATCACGTACAACAGCCCGCCGAAGGTGGACTCCTCGGCCGCCTTCCAGGGCTCCTGGGCGCCGGGCGCCGACGGGCTGGTGCCGATCGCCTGCGCCACCGACCCGGCCGCCTTCCCGGTCGTCGGCAACGACGGGCTCACCCTCACCGCGAAGATCTCCGACCCGGAGGGCGGCCAGATCACCGGCGCCTTCCAGCTGAAGGAGTACGACACGGGCGCGGTGGTCGCCTCGCCCACCTCGACCGTGACCGCGGGCGGCACCGCCCAGGCCCGGATCGACGCCTCACTGCTGACCACCGGCAAGCGCTACACCTGGACCGTCCAGTCCCGTGACGGCCTGGACACCTCGGCGTGGACGGCGGCCTGCGGCTTCGGCGTGGACAAGGCCGCCCCCTCCCAGCCCACCGTGTCCGCCACCGACGGGCACGCGCTGGACGTGGCGGAGGTGCCCGCGCGCACCGACCGTACGGTGAAGTTCGCCGCCACCGACCAGGGCGGCGTGGACGGCTTCTGCTACACGCTCAACCAGCCGCTGTCTGTCTCCACCCTCAAGTGCCCCAGCGGTACGTATGTGAAGGCGGGCGCCGACGGCACCGCCACGGTGACCGTCAGGCCCAGCCTGTGGCCCAACAACAGGCTGCACGTCCAGGCGTACGACAAGGCGGGCAACACCTCGGCGTACAGCGGCGGTTCGGCCCCGACCGACACCACCCTGATCGCCACCAACAAGCCCCTGTACGTGCACGACGCGGCCGGGCGGGTCCAGGGCGACCTGCCCGGAGACCTCGACGGCGACGGTCAGGTCGACCTGCTGGCCACCGCCTCCGACGGCACGCTGCGGCTGCTCGCCGGCAAGGGCGACGGCACCTTGAAGGCGCCGCGCACGCTCGCCTCGGGCGGCTGGAACGGCGCGCGCCTGGCCCACCGGGGCGACTTCATCGCCGCCACCGACGGCCAGACGATGGACGGGTACGAGGACTTCTTCGTCAAGATCGGCAACAAGCTGTACCTGTACCCCGGCGACGGCAACGGGATGCCGCTCACCACCCAGCGCAAGGAGCTGCTGCGGCCCACCGGCAAGGACAACGGCCCGCTGACCGGCCCCGGCGGCCTCTGCCTCGACGTGAAGTCGGCGGCCACCGCCAACGGCACCCCGCTCCAGCTCTACACCTGCAACGCCACCACCGCCCAGGACTTCCAGCTCACCGGCGGCGCCCTGAAGGTGCTCGGCAAGTGCGCGGCCGCCGCGGGCACCGACCTCGCCTCCGCGGTCCAGCTGGCCGACTGCGACGGCAGCCCGGCCCAGCGGTGGCTCGACCGGGGCGACGGCTCCCTGCTCAACCAGGGCTCGGGCCGCTGCCTGGACACGGCGGGCGGCGCCGTCGTCAAGAGCACGCCCGTGCAGCTCCTGAACTGCGACGGCGCCGCGACCCAGGACTGGGCGGTTCCCGGCACCTGGGCGGGCACCGGCCAGGTCCTCACCCCGCGCGACGCGGACGGCATGCCCGGCGCCGACCTCATCGTCCAGGAGGGCGAGGGGATGTGGCTGTACTCCGGCACCGCCGAGGGCCCGCTCGCGGCGGAGCCCGGCTCGTACAAGCTGCTGCCCGCCAAGCAGTTCGGCTTCACCTCCTGGGACCGCTTCGACTTCACCGCACCCGGTGACGTCAACGGCGACGGCATCCCCGACCTGCTGGGCCGCAACATCACGACGGACACGACCCACGCCGACTACGGCAAGCTGTTCCTGTACCCGGGCACCCGCACCGCGGACACCTCGGGCAACACGACGTACGGCATCGGCGCCCGTACCGTCTACGGCCCGAGCGCCTGGCAGTCGACGAACATCCCGTTCTTCGCGGGCGCGGGCAACGCGCAGGGCACGGTCGTCGACACCGGCACGTACCTGAAGTTCGTGCCCACCACGGGCCAGGAGACCCCCGACTTCTGGGCGGTCTTCAAGGCGGCCCCTGGCGGCCTGCGCTTCTACCCCGGCACACCGACGGCGCACGGCACGTCCACGGTCGTGGGCGACGCGGCGCTGGTACAGGACGTGGTGGGGCTCTTCTAGCTCCCAACGAAACGGCCGTGCGCCCGTCCCCGGAGAACCGGGGGCGGGCGCACGCTGTTCACCTGTGCGGCATCCGCCCGCCGCCGCCGTCACGACCAGCGCATCGCGGCGGGCGAGTGACCTACGCGCACCCGTGAACGGCGGGGACGGCCCGCCGTTCGAGGGGCCGGGCTCACCCCTGGGGCGACCACCGCGCCCCCCGCATCAGGTTCCCCAGCCCCGCCCACGCGAAGTTCATCAGCGTCGCCGCCGCCTCCTTCGCCGAGACGCCCTCCGTCTCGTTGGCCCAGCCCGCCAGGGACTCGGCCGCGCCCACCAGGGCCTGGGCCAGGCCCGCCACGTCGCGGGTGGGCAGGTCGTCCGTGGCGTGGGCCTCGCGGGCCGCCGCGCCTATCAGGGCCGTCACGAACGTCACGATCTCCTCGCGCATCACCGCGACCTCGGCGGCGAACGGCTCCCCGTGGATACGCGCCTGGCGGTGCAACACCGCCCAGGCGTCCGGGTGTTCGGCGGCGTGCGCGAAGAAGGCCCGCAGCCCGGACCACAGCTGGGCGTCGGCGGGCAGGCTCGGCTCGACCCCGGCCCGTACCGCCTCCACGAGCGCGCGGGCCTCCCGCCGGATCACGGCGGTGAAGAGGTCTTCCTTGGAGTTGAGGTAGAGGTAGACGAGCGGCTTGGAGACGCCCGCGAGTTCGGCGATCTCGTCCATGGAGGCGGCCCGGTACCCGAGCCGGCCGAAGGTCCGTACGGCCGCGTCCAGCATCTGCTGTTCGCGCACGGCCCGCGGCATCCGCCGGGACCTGCCCGCGCCCCCATCCGCACCCATCAGTCCGCATCCTCCCCGGGCCGCTGTCCAGCTCCCGGGTAAGGGTACGGCGGCGCGGTTACTGGACCGCGCCGTCCTCCTGGGTGCGGTTCGCCTCCAGGCGGGCCTTCGCCGACTCCACCTTGGTGACGATCTGCGCCGACATCTCGTCGCGCTGCTTGCGCAGCAGCACGAAGCTGAGCGGCGCGGAGAGGACCAGCGCGAGCAGGACGACCCAGACCGCGTTGGCGTCCCCGAGACCGGCGGGCATGACCCCGACGTGGACCAGGGCGGCGACGAACACCAGACAGGCGACGAAGACGGCGACGCGCATCGCGGTGTACCGGACGGTTGCGCTCGGCTTGGCGATGTTCACGGCTGACCTTCTCTCTTGTACGGCGATCCTGCCCGACCAGTGAAGCACGCCCCTTATTCGATCAATTCAGGGGGAGCGCCCCAAGAGCGCCCGAAGAGCGCGGACCTCAGAGGCGCATCGCCTGGGGGGACTCGCGCAGCTCCGGGTCCGGGCCGTCGTACTCGCGGATGATCTCGTACCGGGTGTTGCGCTCCACCGGACGGAACCCGGCCTCCCGGATCAGGTCGAGGAGGTCGTCGCGGGTGAGCTTGTTCGGCGTCCCGTAGTTGTCCGCGTCGTGCGTGATCTTGTACTCGACGACCGAGCCGTCCATGTCGTCGGCGCCGAACTGGAGCGCGAGCTGGGTGGTCTGGAGGCCGTGCATCACCCAGAAGCACTTCACGTGCGGCACGTTGTCGAAGAGGAGACGGGAGACCGCGAAGGTCTTCAGGGCCTCCGCGCCGGTCGCCATCGTGGTGCGCGCCTGGAGCCGGTTGCGGACCTTACCGTCCTTCATGTCCACGAAGTCGTGCTGGTAGCGCAGCGGGATGAAGACCTGGAAGCCGCCGGTCTCGTCCTGGAGCTCGCGCAGGCGAAGGACGTGATCGACGCGGTGGCGGGGCTCCTCGATGTGCCCGTAGAGCATCGTCGAGGGGGTCTTGAGACCCTTCTCGTGGGCGAGGCGGTGGATCCGCGACCAGTCCTCCCAGTGGGTGGCGTGGTCGACGATGTGCTGCCGGACCTCCCAGTCGAAGATCTCCGCGCCGCCGCCGGTGAGCGATTCGAGGCCCGCCTCGATGAGCTCGTCGAGGATCTCGGACGCGGTCAGCCCCGAGATCGTCTCGAAGTGGTGGATCTCGGTCGCCGTAAACGCCTTGAGGCCGACGTTCGGCAGCGCCTCCTTGAGGGCCTTGAGCGAGCGCGGGTAGTAGCGCCAGGGCAGCGTCGGGTGGAGCCCGTTGACGATGTGCAGCTCGGTGAGGCTCTCGCTCTCCATCGCCTTGGCGAGGCGGACGGCCTCCTCGATGCGCATCGTGTACGCGTCCTTCTCGCCCGGCT
This sequence comes from Streptomyces sp. NPDC023838, assembly GCF_040639555.1. Taxonomy (NCBI): domain Bacteria; kingdom Bacillati; phylum Actinomycetota; class Actinomycetes; order Kitasatosporales; family Streptomycetaceae; genus Streptomyces; species Streptomyces sp. NPDC023838. The sequence continues at coordinate 10,969 of NZ_JBFAAD010000034.1, read as the reverse complement.
TGCGCTGGAACGAGCAGTACGCGCAGGACGCGGTGCACACGTTCGTCATGTTGAGGTGCCGGTTGACGTTGAAGTGGACGACGTCACCGTTCTTGCGGGTGCGCACCTCGTGCGCGAGGCCGCCGAGCCAGGCCAGGTCGTCCGACTCGTAGAGCGCGATGCCGTCCTCGCGGGACAGCCGCTCACCGGCCCTGACCTTCGCCTCCAGCTCGCGCTTGAAGCCCACATCGGCGATGGACGCGGTCATGCGGCGGCCTCCCAAATATCTCCGTACACAGCCTCCACCACGTTACGCCCCTTACTGCTCGGGCAATTCGCCGACCCGGTTCTCCCACTTGGTGGAGAGCACGATGGTCGTCCGGGTGCGCGAGACGCCCTTGGTGGAGCCGAGGCGGCGGATGGTCTTCTCCAGGCCGTCGACGTCCGAGGCGCGGATCTTGAGCATGTACGAGTCGTCGCCCGCGATGAACCAGCAGTCCTCGATCTCCTCCAGATCGCGCAGCCGGCGGGCCACGTCCTCGTGGTCGGCGGCGTCGGAGAGCGAGATGCCGATGAGGGCGGTCACGCCGAGGCCGAGCGAGGCGGCGTCGACGGTGGCGCGGTAGCCGGTGATGACGCCCGCCGCCTCAAGCCGGTTGATGCGGTCGGTGACGCTGGGCCCGGAGAGACCGACGAGCCGGCCGAGCTCGGCGTACGAGGCCCTGCCGTTCTCCCGCAGAGCCTGGATGAGCTGCCTGTCCACGGCGTCCATATGCCTGAAGCCTTCCATTGTTCAGCAATACCGCGAGTTTAGGTGTAGAATCTAAGGTACACAGGGCCGACACCCTGTGAATCCTTCAGTAGAACTTTCAGCAGATCAAAGACGATCTTTCAGGAGTGTTGACACCGTGTACACGATCGAGATGGCCTACGCCCGTATGCGCGAGCTTCAGGACCTGGCCAACCGCTCGCGTGCCCACCAGCCCACCGCGCCGAAGCGCCGCGCCCTCAAGCGCGCCGCCAAGAAGCGCTAACCGGAAGGGCGGGAGCCTCCTCCCAGCTCTCCCTCCCAACGGCGGTACAGGCTGTGCGGCACACCCGCCGCGTCCAGCACCCGCCCCGCGACGAAGTCCACCAGATCCTGGATGTGCGTCGCCCCCGCGTAGAACGCCGGAGAGGCGGGCAGCACCACGGCGCCCGCCTCGTCCAGCGTCACCAGGTGCCTGAGGGTCTGTCCGCTCAGCGGCGTCTCCCGCACCGCGACCACCAGCCGGCGCCGCTCCTTGAGCGTCACGCTCGCCGCCCGCTGCAACAGGTCCTTCGAAAGCCCCAGCGCCACCCCGGCCACACAGGCCGTGCTGGCGGGCACGATCAGCATCCCCTTCACCGGATACGAACCGGACGACGGCCCGGCGCCGAGATCCCCGGCGCTCCAGTGCCGTACGCCTTCGAGGGAAGCCTCGTCCAGGCCGAAGGTCCCGGGCTTCCCGTCCGCCCCCCGCGCCAGCCACGCCGCGAGATCCTCGCGCCAGTGCGCGTCACGGAAGGCGATCCCCGTCTCGTCGAGCAGGGTCAGCCGCGAGGCGCGCGAGACCACCAGGTCGACGCTCTCGCCCGCGTCCAGCAGTCCGCGCAGGACAGCGGCGGCGTACGGGGTCCCGGACGCGCCGGAGACGCCGACGACCCAGGGCGTGCGCGGCCGCGCGGTCTCTCGCTGACTGTGTACGTTCACCTGCTCCACGTGTCCGAGCCTATCCGGCCACCCGGGGGCGGGAACTCTCACACCGAGAGCCCGCGCACCAGCAGGTCGAGGAGCGCGCAGAGGAACAGCGAGATCCCGATGAACCCGTTCGTGGTGAAGAACGCCCGGTTGAGGCGGGACAGGTCGTGCGGCTTGACGATCGTGTGCTCGTAGACGAACGCCACCGCCACGATCACCAGCCCGGTCCAGAAGAACGCCCCGGCGTCGGTGGCCAGCGCGTACCAGACCAGCAGGGCCGTGGTGACGACGTGACAGGCGCGCGCCCCGTACAGCGCGGCCGGGACGCCGAACCGGGCCGGCACCGACTTCACGCCGTGGGCGCGGTCGGCCTGGACGTCCTGGCTGCCGAAGATCAGGTCGAACCCGCCGATCCAGACGCCGACCGCGAGCCCGAGGACCACCGCGTCCCCGGACCACTCGCCGGTGACGGCCAGCCAGGCGCCGACCGGGCCCATCGCCTGCGCCAGACCGAGGATCGCGTGCGGGAAGTTGGTGAACCGCTTCCCGTACGGATAGACGACCATCGGGATCACGGCGATCGGCGCCAGCGCCAGGCACAGCGGGTTGAGCAGGGCGGCCGCGCCGAGGAAGACGACGACGGCGACGAGCGCGCCGGTCCAGGCGGAGCGCACGGTCACCGCGCCGGTGACCAGCTCGCGGGAGGCCGTACGCGGATTACGGGCGTCGATCTCGCGGTCGATGATCCGGTTGCAGGCCATCGCGAACGTCCGCAGCCCCACCATGGCGATGGTGACCAGGAGCAGCTTGGCCCAGTGGACGTCCCTGTCGAGCTGGAACATCGCGGTGAGGGCGGCGATGTAGGCGAAGGGCAGCGCGAAGACCGAGTGCTCGATCATGACCAGGCGCAGGAACGCCCTGGTCCGGCCGGGCTGCGGGACTGCTGCGGCTGAGGCGCTCACTTGAGGCCGTACTCCTTCCAGCGGCGGTCGACCATCGCCGCCGTGTCCGGGTCCGACTCGACCATGTGCGGCCAGCCGCCGTCCCGGGTGTAGCCCTCCTCGGGCCACTTCGCGGTCGCGTCGATCCCCGCCTTGCCGCCCCAGAACTGCTGGTACGAGGCGTGGTCGAGGTGGTCGACCGGGCCTTCGACCACCGTCAGGTCACGGGCGTAGTCGGTGTTGCCGAGGGCCCGCCAGGACACCTCGTGCAGGTTGTGGACGTCGCAGTCGGCGTCGACGACCACGATCAGCTTGGTGAGCGACATCATGTGCGCTCCCCAGATCGCGTGCATCACCTTCTGCGCGTGCTTCGGGTACTTCTTCTCGATCGAGACGATCGCGCAGTTGTGGAAACCGCCGGACTCCGGCAGGTGGTAGTCGACGATGTCCGGGACGATGACCTTGAGGAGTGGCAGGAAGAACCGCTCGGTGGCGCGGCCCAGCGGCCCGTCCTCGGTGGGCGGCCGCCCGACCACGATGGACTGGAGCAGCGGGCGCCGACGCATCGTCACACAGTCGATGGTGAGCGCCGGGAAGGGCTCCTGCGGCGTGTAGAAGCCGGTGTGGTCCCCGAACGGCCCCTCGGGCAGCATCTCGCCGGGCTCCAGCCACCCCTCGATGACGACCTCGGCGTGCGCCGGGACCTGGAGCGGCACGGTCTTGCAGTCGACCATCTCGACGCGCTTGCCCTGGATGAACCCGGCCAGCATGTACTCGTCCATGTCGCCGGGCAGCGGCGCGGTGGAGGCGTACGTGACGGCGGGCGGGCATCCGAAGGCGATGGCGACGGGCAGCCGCTCGCCCTTCTTGGCCGCCACGGCGTAGTGGTTGCGGCTGTCCTTGTGGATCTGCCAGTGCATCCCGATGGTGCGCTTGTCGTGGCGCTGGAGCCGGTAGAGCCCGAGGTTGCGCACGCCGGTCTCGGGGTGCTTGGTGTGGGTGAGCCCCAGGTTGAAGAAGGAGCCGCCGTCCTCCGGCCAGGTGAACAGCGCGGGCAGCTGCTCCAGGTCGACGTCGTCACCGGTGAGGACGACCTCCTGGACCGGGGCGTCCTTCACCTTCTTCGGGGGGACATGGACCATCGAGCCGAGCTTGCCGAAGGCTTCCCTGACCCCGACGAAGCCGTGCGGGAGCTCGGGCTTGAGCAGCCCGCCGATCTTCTCGCTGATCTCCTCGTACGACTTCAGCCCGAGGGCCTTCAGGAGGCGCCGGTCGGTGCCGTACACGTTCATGGCCAGGGGCATCGACGCGCCCTTGACGTTCTCGAAGAGGAGCGCGGGCCCGCCGGCCTTGTTGACCCGGTCGACGATCTCCCCGACCTCCAGGTACGGGTCGACTTCGGCCTTGATGCGGATGAGGTCGCCCTCACGCTCCAGCGCCCTCAGGAGCGAGCGAAGATCGTCGTAAGCCATGGGGTCAAGTATCGTGCACCGGTTACCCTGGGCCGGTCACCGGGGCTGCCGGACGCCCCGCCGCCGTTCCCTGGGGGGACCTCCCGAACATGCTCAGGTATCTGCCGTTCCTGCTGGTCCTGGCGCTGTGGATCTACGCGTTCATCGACTGTCTGAACACCCCGGAGGAGGAGGTCCGCGGCCTCCCCAAGGTGGTGTGGGTCATCGTCATCCTGCTCTTCGGCGAGGTGCTGGTCGGGCCGGTGGCCTGGCTGTTCGCGGGCCGCCCGCGCCGGGTGTCCACGGCCCGGGGCGGCTGGACGGCCCCGGACGACAACCCGGAGTTCCTGGCGAGCCTGAACCGGCCCCCGAAGGACGACCCGCAGCCGTAACGCCCCGGGCCTAAGAAGACCCCGTAGAAGACCCCGTATACGCGGCCCGCAGCTCCTGCCACCGCCCCGCCGACCACGTGGACCAGTCCTTCGGACGGCCCGCGAGCGCATCCACGAGGAAGTCGAAGTGCTGGTGCCAGCCAGCCAGGCAGTCCAGGCGCAGGGCGTCGTCGCCGGGGAACTCGTTGGTGAAGCGCAGCACCGTCGCCGAGGGGCCGTCGGGCTCCAGGTGGAAGCGGATACGGCCGTGCAGGTCCACCGTGTACTCGGCGACCCGCTCCGGGAACCAGGCGGTGACGTGCCCGGAGTGGACGCCCTCCGGCCCGGCGTTCAGCCAGCGCAGCGTCACCGCGCCGCCGAGGCGCGGTTCGAGGACGTCGGCGGCGCAGAGCCAGCCGCGCAGGCCCTCGGGGGTGGCGACGGCCGCCCAGACCCGTGTCCGCGTGTGGGGCAGATGGAGCTCGTAGCGGAGGAGCCAGGCGCCGTCGTGGTTCTCACTGGTGCCATGAGGGATCACATCCGTCATGGCACCAGTTTCACCCGAACAGACGCGCGGCGCCCGTCGGCTACACGCCCGCGTACGAGTGCTTGCCGTTCACGAAGATGTTGACGCCGTAGTAGTTGAAGAGCCAGCAACCGAAGGCCAGCAGCGCCAGCGTCGCGGCCTTGCGGCCCTTCCAGCCCGCCGTGGCGCGCGCGTGCAGGTAGCAGGCGTACGCGACCCAGGTGATGAAGGACCAGACCTCCTTGGGGTCCCAGCCCCAGTAGCGGCCCCACGCGTCGCCGGCCCAGATCGCGCCCGCGATGATCGTGAACGTCCAGAGCGGGAAGACCGCCGCGTTGACCCGGTACGCGAACTTGTCCAGGGAGGCCGCGGCCGGCAGCCGCTCAAGCACCGAGGTGGCGAAGTTGCCGGGCTTGCCGCCCTCCGCGAGCTTCGCCTCGTACCGGTCCCGGAAGAGGTAGAGCAGCGTGGCGACCGCGCCGACGTAGAAGACCGCGCCGCAGAAGATCGCGGTGGAGACGTGGATCCACAGCCAGTACGAGTGCAGGGCGGGAACCAGCTGGTCGCTGGCGGTGTACAGGACGGTGACAGCGAGACCGAGGTCGAGGAGGACCGAGGTGACCAGCGGAAGGCCCAGCCAGCGCACGTTCTTCTTCAGCGCGAGGAGCGTGACGTACACGCCGACGGCGACGGTGGAGAAGGTGATGTTGAACTCGTACATGTTGCCCCACGGCGCCCGCTGCACGGACAGCGCGCGGGTGAGCACCCCGCCGGCCTCGACGAGGAACGCGAGGACGGTGAAGGACACGGCGATACGGCCGTAGAGGTCGCCCTTCACATCGCCGCCGGCCGCGCCCGGCCCGTCCGGCACGTCACGGTTGCCGGAGGAGGAGCGGGTGACGACCTTGGGGCGTTCCAGGACGGCGGTGCCGCCGCCCTTCTTGGCGACCTGCACCTTCACCGTGCCCGCGCCGTCCTGCTGCGCGGCGTCGGCGGTGAGCGCGGCGGCGGTGCGGGCGACCTTGCTGCGGCTGCCGAGGATCCACTCCGCCATGTGCGCGAAGAAGGCCAGCAGATAGACCGCCATCGCCGAATAGATCAGGTAGTTGCTGGTGTGCGCCAGGCTCTCGTTGGTTGTGGCGGCGAGGATCACTTCTCGGCCCCTTCGGCTTCGGCAGGTTCGGCGGAATCGGCCACCTGGTCCTGGGCGGGCTCAGGTGCGGGATCAGGCGCGGTCGGCGCCTCTGGAATGAGCGTGACCGCGAGATCGGCCAGCTCCTCGGGGAGCTTCGCGGACTCGCTCCGCCCAAGCCCCGCCATCTCGACGACGGTGACGCCGTCCTTGCCGGGCACGGCGCGGACCCAGACCCGGCGCCGCTGGATGAACAGCGAGCCGGCCAGGCCCGCGATCGCCAGGACCGAGCCGGTCAGGGCGAGGTTGTTGCCCGGCTGCTGCGATACCTGGAAGCTCGCCCACTGCTTGATGTCCTTGTCGAAGGTGATCGACCCGGCACCCTCGGGGAGGTCCAGCGTCTCGCCGGGCAGCAGGGTCTTCTTGAGGACCTTGCCCTGGTCGTCCTTGAACGGCTTCATCTTGTCGGTGTCCAGCTGGTACACGTTCTGCGGCAGCCCGGAGTTGACCCCGAGGCTTCCGTGGTACGCGCCGACGTTGAGGACGGGGAAGTCCAGCGCCGGGAACTGGGAGAACATCGTCCCGTTGCCCTTGCCGCCGTAGGTCGGCACGAAGAACGCGGCGAAGCCCAGCTGGTCCCACCTGCCCTTGGCGTCGGTGTAGCCGTCGTACACCTTGATGGCGCCGCTGGAGGAGATGTTGTTGTCGATGGGCAGCAGCGGCACCGCGCCGTGGAAGACGGTCTTGCCGCGGCCGTCCTTGACGGTGACGCTCGGCGCGTAGCCGTGGGCCAGGAGGTAGACCTTGGAGCCGTCGACCACCAGCGGCTTGTTGACCTCGATGTCCTTCTTCCGCGGCTTGCCGTCGGCGCCCTCGGAGTAGGTGACGTGCGCCACGAACTCGCGGGCGGTGCCGCGGTTGGGCCCGCTGCGCTCGTACGTGGCGTCGAAGCGGTCCAGGGTGAAGCTGAACGGGGCGAGGTCGTCCGACTTGAACAGCGAGCCGGACTTGAAGTCGTCGTACTGGGTGAGGGTGTTGGAGAACCCGTCGCCCTGGACGATCAGCTTGCCGCCCTCGGACTTGAAGAGCTGGCCGACGGCGAACGCCACCAGGATCAGGATCAGCGAGACGTGGAAGATCAGGTTTCCGGCCTCGCGGAGGTAGCCCTTCTCCGCGGCGACGGCGTCCCCGACGACGTGCGTACGGAAGCGGCGCTTCTTCAGCATCGCCGCGGCGGCCGCGCGCACCTGCTCGGGCTCGGCCTCGGTACGCCACGTGGTGTACGCGGGCAGCCGGGTCAGCATCCGGGGCGCGCCCGGCGGGCGGCCGCGCAGCTGGCCGATGAACTGCCAGGTGCGCGGGACGATGCAGCCGATGAGGGAGACGAACAGCAGGATGTAGATCGCGGAGAACCACACCGAGCTGTAGACGTGGAACATGCCGAGCTTCTCGTAGACCGGCGAGATCGTGTCGTGCCGCTTCTGGAAGTCGGCGACCTTCAGCTCGTCCACATTGCTCTGCGGGATGAGCGAGCCGGGGATCGAGCCGAGGGAGAGCAGCAGCAGCAGGACGAGGGCGACCCGCATCGAGGTCAGCTGCCGCCAGAACCAGCGGACCCAGCCGAGCACGCCGATGCCGACGGGGCCGCCGGCGAGGTCCTCGGCCGGAGCCGTGGAGAGCTGCGACCCGGCGGCGCCGAGGTCCCGTTCGTCGGCGGCCCGCTCCCGGGCACCGGCCTCGGCCAGTTCCGCCGCCGTCTGCGACGCCTCTTCCGGGGCCGCTTCGGTCTTGCTCATGTTCAGACACCCACCTGGAAGCCGTTGGACCACACCTGCACCTGCTGGATGAGCTCCGCCCAGGCCCCGGTGAGCAGCAGCAGACCGGTCGCGATCATCATCACGCCTCCGGTCCGCATCACCCACGCGTAGTGCCGCTTCACCCAGCCGAAGGCGCCGAGGGCCTTGCGGAAGGCGACCGCCGCCAGCACGAACGGCAGCCCGAGACCGGCGCAGTACGCGACGGTCAGTATGGCCCCGCGGCCGGCGCTCGCCTGGTCCATGGCCAGCACGTTCACCGAGGTGAGCGTCGGCCCCAGGCACGGCGTCCAGCCGACGCCGAAGAGGGCGCCGAGTATCGGCGCCCCCGCGAGCCCGGTCACCGGCCGCTTGTGGAACCGGAATTCGCGCTGGGTGAGCCAGGGCATCAGGCCCATGAAGAAGACGCCCATGAGGATCATGAGCACGCCGAGGATCTTGGAGAGCGTGCCGTTGTGGTCCTGGAGCGTCTGGCCGAAGAAGCCGAAGAGGGCCCCGCCGGAGACGAAGACGGCGGTGAACCCGAGGACGAACAGACTCGCCCCGGCGACCATCCGGCCGCGCTTGGCCTCCGCGAGGTCGGTGCCGGTGACCCCCGTCACGTAACTGAGGTAGCCGGGCACCAGCGGCAGGACGCAGGGCGAGAAGAACGAGATCAGCCCGCCGAGCACGGCGACCGGCAGGGCGACGAGCAGGGCCCCGCTCAGGACCGTGTCGTTCACGCCGGGCGACGCCTGGGCGGCGATGGTCGACTGCGCGGCGAGTACGGTCAGGGACGCGTCCACGGAATCACTTCTCCGCGATCAGCGGGTCGATCATCTGGTGGAGCTTCTTGTCGTCGAGCGCCATCAGCGCCCGCGCCGCGATCTTTCCGTCCTTGTCGAGCACGATCGTCGACGGAATGGCCTGCGGATTCAGGCTTCCCTTCGGGAAGCGGAGAATGAGCTTGCCGATCGGGTCGTACAGACTCGGATAGTCCGCCTCGAATTGCTTCTCGAACGCGACGGCCGGGCCCTTGTCGGTGTCGCGGGTATTGATTCCCACGAACTCGACACCCTTCGAGCGGGTTTCCTTGGCGACCTTGCTCAGATACGGCGCCTCGGCCCGGCAGGGCGCGCACCACGAGCCCCACACATTCAGCACGACGACCTTGCCCTTGAGATCGGCTACGTCGAGCTGCTTGCCGTCGACGGTCTCGCCGGAGAGCTTGGGGGCGGCGTGCCGGCCGCTCTTGGCGACGGTGGAGATGCCGCCGGTTCCGGTGACGAACTTGGTGTCGCCCGAGCCGCCGGACGTGCCACCGGAGCCGCACGACGTGAGGGTCAGCGCACCGGTGGCCGCGACTGCCGTGACCAGCAGGAAGGCGCGGCGACGGGGAAGGGCAGGACTCACGGACATGTGAAAAGTTTCGCATGACCGTTTGGGGGATCTTGGGCACCCCCCTGAGTGCCCGTAAAGACCCTTGTCAAGACCGCCTAAGGAGCCGCGCGGATCCTGCCTCACGCCTGCTGGAGGAACGCGTTCCAGCCGCCCGTGGGCTTCTGGCCGACGCCCAGCGTACGCAGCTTGGCGAGCACCTTCGGGTCCTGTACGTCGAGCCAGTCGCAGTACTGCCGGAAGGAGACCAGGCGGACATCCTTCTTGCCCGCCATCCCCTTCAGGGCCTCCTCGACGGCGTCCATGTAGATGCCGCCGTTCCACTGCTCGAAGTGGTTGCCTATGTAGAACGGCGCGCGATTCGACTCGTAGGCACGCGTGAATCCCTTGAGATACGCCTCGGTGGCCTGCTTGCGCCAGCCGGGGTAGTTCGCCGGCGGCGCCTTGGTCGAATTCTTCGACTGGTTGGCGAGGATGTTGTAGTCCATCGAGAGGACCTCGAATTTGTGCCCGGGGAAGGGGATCGCCTGGAGCGGGAGGTCCCACAGGCCGTGGCGCTTGACCGGCCAGACCTGGGTGCCGCCGGGCGAGGAGGCGTCGTAGCGCCAGCCGAGCTTCTGGGCGGTCGGCAGCAGGTTGTCCTGGCCACGCAGACACGGGGTGCGGGCGCCCACGAGCTCGCGCTTGTAGTCGAACGGGAGCGGTTCCTCGTCGGTCCAGCCGGTGTTGGTCTTCCAGTTGGTCACGAACGACATCGCCTGGTCGATCTCGCTCTGCCACTGGGCCGGGGTCCACTTGGCGACGTCGCCGTGGCCGGAGCAGAAGTGCCCGTTGAAGTGCGTGCCTATCTCGTGGCCCTCGTTCCAGGCTCGGCGCACATTGGTGAGGGTCGCCTTGACGTGGTCGTCACTGAGGTAGTCGATGTCGGAGGCGCCGGGCTTGTTGTTCGGCGGGTGGTAGAGCCGCTTCTTCGACTCGGGCAGCAGATAGAGCCCGGAGAGGAAGAAGGTCATCGAGGCGCCGTGGTCCTTGGCGAGGTCGAGGAAGCGCGGGAAGAGGCCGTTGCCGACCTCGCCGGCGCCGTCCCAGGAGAAGACCACGAACTGCGGCGGGGTCTGGCCGGGTTCGAGGGGGACGGGCTTGGGGGGCTGGTGCGGCTGCTTGCCGGTGTCCGCGGTGGAGCCGTCACCGATGAGCTTGGCGTCGGCCTTCTTGCCGGAGCCCTGGGCGCCCTTGCCGTCGCCGCTGCCGCTGCCGGCGGCCTTGCCGCCGCCCGAGTCACCACCGCCGCAACCGGCCACACCGACCGCGGCCGCGGCCCCCAGTCCGAGCCCGAGCATTCCCCTTCGACTGATCCCACGCATACCGTTCGTCCCCATCGCATCGTCGTCCCCGGTGTCCACACCGGCCACAGCCCCTGTGGACATCAGATGAGATGCCTGTGGGCCCGCGATGGTTCCGTACAGTCGCACAAAACTTCGCAAATCGTACGCGTCGTCAGTTCCGGTGTACGTAGCGCGACGAGGGGGCGCGGGGTGGTGCGCGCCGGTCCCGTCCGGCGCGCACCACCCCGTACCGGCTCAGGCGCCGAACGCCGTGAGATAGGGAAAGCGGCGGGTAGGGAAAGAGTGTTGAATTATGGGGGTAGATCTCGGTGG
>NZ_JBFAAD010000033.1:0-86566 GCF_040639555.1 Streptomyces sp. NPDC023838 | reverse complement strand
ACGAGGGCTCTCGCCCGGCGCGCCGAGAGCACGCACCAGACGCCGCCGGACCGCCCTTCGGGCGACGACGGGAATTTGACGACAGGCCCTAGCCCACCGGCAGCGCGTACAGCGTCGCGCCGTGCCACACCACCATCGCGTCCGGGCCCGCCGCCACCGCCCGGTAGGTGCCCCGGTCCGCCGACTGCTCCTTGGCGCCCGCGTCCTGGAACTTCCACAGCCGCTCGCCGCTCGCCGCGTCCAGCGCCGTCACCTGGAACGGGTCGAGCGCCAGGACCGTACGGCCGGACGTGCTCGCCACCGCGCGGGTCTCCACCGGCCCGGCGGGCGCCAGGTCCGTCGACCCGGTCCACATCTCCCGGCCGTCCGGCGCGGCGACCGCCGCCACCTTCGTGCCGTTGTCCGGGGCGTACACAACTCCCTTGCTCAGCAACGGAGTTCCATACACTCCGGCGCCCTTCGCGCGCTGCCAGCGCAGCTTCGTGGTCTCCAGGTCGAACGCCTGGAGGCCGCCGCCCGCCGTGGTCAGCAGGGTGCCGTCGGGGGACAGCACCGCCGCGTCGGTGGGCAGCACCGTCCCGTACGACCGCGCCCACAGGTCCTTGCCCGTCTTCGGGTCGACCGCGAAGAACTCCCCGAGCACCTGCTTGGCGCCCTTCGGCGGGGCGGCGGCGGGGCGCCGCGCGATCAGTCGGCCGCCGACCGCCGTCGCCCATTCGAAGTTCTCGCCCCGGCCGAGCGGGCGGCGCCACAGCGTGGTGCGCGTCGCGATGTCGTACGCGTACAGCGCCGTGTCCTTGCCGGCCGTGGCCGTGAACCAGACCGTCGTGCCGAGGTGCGCGCGCACCTCGGGGGTGCCCATGCCGGGGGCGAGCTGCGCGTACGCCACCTTCTGGCGGATCGCGCCGTCCGCCACCGCGAACCAGGTGAAGTCGGTGGGGCCGACCCCGAACGCCACCGCCGCGTCCGGGCCCGCCGGCTGGAGCTGGGCGAGACCGGCCAGTTCGGGGCGGTTCCACAGCTGCTTGCCGGTGCGCAGGTCGACGCCGGTGAGCGCGGCGCCGGGCACGACCAGGACCGTGCCCTGGACGAGCGGGGTGCCCAGGAGCTTGCCGCCCGGCACCGCGTACCCCCAGCGGGCGGCCGGGGGCGAGCCGGGCACCGGCTGCGGGCGGGCGGCGGGCTTGCTGTCGGCGGCGGGGGCCTTGCCGTCCCCGTCGTCCCCGTCGAACGCCAGCACCCCGGCCGCGCCGACCGCGAGCCCGGCCACCGCCGCGAGACCGGCGGTCAGCAGCGACCGCCGGTCGGCGGTCAGCCGGGAGAGGGCGTTGGCGGCGGGCCGAGCGGTCTCGGGAGCCCGGGTCGGCGGTACGGGCAGGGGCTGCGGCGCCGACCAGGCGGGCTGCGGGGGAGTGGCCGGGTGCCCGTTGAGCCCCGGCGCGGGCAGCGGCGCGGCGGGTTCCGGCACCCGGTCGGTCACCACCGGGCCTGGCAACTCCTGTGCCTGCGCGGCCCGTTCGGCGATCGCGGCCGTCAGGCGCGGCGGCAGCCACCCCGCGCCCGGCGCCGGGGCCGCCCCGCCGGGGACCAGCTCGGCGGCCACCTCGGCCGGCGCCGGGCGCGACCCGGGCGCCTTGGCCAGACAGCGGCCGAGCAGGGGGCGCAGGGCGGCCGGGACCGGGGTGAGGTCGGGGACCGAGTGCGCGATGCGGTGGGCGGCCGCGTCGGCCGGGCCGGAGTCGAACGGGCCCGCGCCCCCGGCCGCGTACGCGAGGAGCATGCCCAGCATGAAGACGTCGGCGGCGGGCCCCGGCTGCTCCCCGGCGACCTGTTCCGGCGTCAGATAGCCGACGGTCACACCGAGCCGGCCGCCCTCCCCGGCGCTCGCCGCACCGGCGGCGCCGAGCACGCCGAAGGCGGTGACCAGGGGGCCGTCGGCGGTGAGCAGGACGACGTCGGGGCCGAGGCCCTGGAAGACCTCGCCGGTCACCGCGTGCGCCCGCTCCAGGGTGGCGGCGAGGGCCGCCCCCAGGGTGCGGACGGCCTGCTCGGGCAGCGGTCCGGCCAGCGCCACCGCCTCGGCGAGGGTGAGCGCGGCCGTGAACGGGGTGGCCAGCCACGGCAGCCACTCCTCGGGGCCGGTGGCGAGGACCGGCGCCACCCAGGGCCCGGCGAGCCGCTCGGCGGCCTGTGCCTCGGCGCGGAAGCGGCTGCGGAAGGCGGGCAGCGCGGCCAGGTCGGGGCGGGCGGCGGTGACACAGACCCCGCGCCCGTCCGCCCCGTGGGCGAGATAGACCCGGGCGGTGCCGGTCTCGCGCAGCCTGGCCCGCATCCGGTACGGACCGAGCTCGCGCGGTTCCTCGGCGGTCAGCGCCTCCATGGTTCAACTCCCCCTGCGGCACGGCGTGGACCAGCGAGCTTATCGCGCCCCACGGACACCGGGAGCGCGGTGGCTACGCCCGGGGCCTCGGCTTGCTCCAGGGCCAGCGGCGCGGCTCGCGTCCCTCCGGGACGTAGGTGTACTTCCAGCCGCGCGGCAGTCCGAGCCGCTTGCTGTGCCCGGCGGGCTCCAGGCGGTACGCGTGGACGGCCGGCGGGCCGCCGTCGGCGTCCGGGACCGGGATCTCGTACCACTGGGGCGGCTTGCCCGTGGGGCCGGTCAGTACGGGCAGGACGCGCCCGTCGAGGGGCCCGCCCACAAAGAGGGTGTTCTCGCTCTGCACGCCCCCAGTGTCACACCGGTGCGCCCCGCACCGCGCGCGTCACAGCAGGTGGGTGGCGTCGGCGAGGACCGGGATCACCCGGCGGGCCAGCAGCCCGGCCGGGCCGTCGGCCGACTCCAGGGCCAGGGCGGCCCGGACCACGGCGGCCGCCTGCGGGTCGGTGGCGGCGGTCGCGGTGAGCAGGGCCACCAGGTGGTCGACCAGCCAGTCGCGCAGCTCCGGCAGCGGCGGCTGCTTCTCCTCGTCGAGCCAGATCAGGGAGGCGGCCTCGACCGCCGCTATCCAGGTGCGCACCATCATCCGCAGCCGTGCACCCGGGCTCTCCACCCCCAGGTGGAGGAGGATCTGCTCGGCGGCGGCCCGGCGCACCTCGTCGACTATCGCGGTCGTCCGGGAGGTCTCGGCGACGCTGCCGCCCTGGAGCAGGGCGGAGAACCCGGCGTCGTGCTCGTCGACGAAGGCGAGGTAGCGGTCCAGGGCGTGGGCCAGGCGCTGGGTGAGCGGGCCGGTCTGGGCCTGGGCGAAGCAGAGTTCGAGCTCGTCGGCGGCCGAGCGCAGCGCCGCCTCGTACAGCTGCTGCTTGCCGCCGGGGAAGTAGCGGTAGACCAGCGGGCGCGAGACCCCGGCGGCCTCGGCGACGTCGTCGAGCGAGACGTCTTCCGGAGCCCGGTGCGCGAAGAGCGACAGGGCGGCGCCGAGGAGCTGGGTGCGGCGCTCCTCGACGCTGAGCCTGCGGTACGCGGGGGTGGCGGCCGGTGAGGTCATACGGGCAGCGTAATCCCCGGGCAGCCGCTTTACGCCGGTGCTCGTGCGGGGTTGGCCGGGAGTGAAGGACGCGGTGGGCTGCACGATGAACGGCGGCACGGTGAACGGCGGCACGGTGAACGGCGGCACGGTGAGGGGACGTGCGCCCGTCAGGCCAGCAGGCCCGAGCTCTGCCACAGCCGGCGGCCCACGCCGCGCAGCACGCCTATGTCGTCGAGGAAGTCGGTGAGCCGCCTGGCGCCGTTCTGCATGACCTCGCGCCGGTGGCCGCTGGCCTTCACCTGGGCGACGGCCTCCCGGCGGTCCAGGCCCACGTTCTCGTACACCTTGGGGTTGACGAAACAGGTGGAGAAGACGCGGGCCGCCTCGCCGCAGCTGACCCTGGTCAGCTCCCGCTCCCAGGCGGGCGCGGTGACCATCTGGCGCCGCAACTCCTCGCGGGCGTAACGGACATGGCGGGCCTCCTCGACCACGTGGATGCGGGTGACGCCGCGCATCAGGGTCTGCACCCGCTCGTCCGGGAAGGTCAGCCGCTGCATCCAGTCGAGGATCTCCTCGCCGAGCAGGGTGGCGGCGAAGGAACCGGGCGTGGTGGAGACGGTCTTCAGGACGCGCGCGAGGTTGTGGTAGAGCCGGGGGACCGGATAGCTGGGCGCCCCGCCCTGCTTGATCACCCGGGCGAACATCATCGAGTGCCGGCACTCGTCGGCGATCTCGGTGAGGGCGTACCGCACGTGGTTGCTGGTCACCGACTTGTCGTAGATGTGCCGGACGAGCAGCTGCATCAGGATGATCTCGAACCAGATGCCGAGCGAGCCGAGGGACGCGGCCTCGTGGCGGGCCAGCTCGAAGCGCTGGTCCTCGGACATCTTGCGCCACATCGGGGTGTCGTAGAGGGAGAGCAGCTCCGGGGGCCAGAACCACTTGCCGTCCTCGAACGGCGCGTCCCAGTCCAGCTCCTTGTCGGGGTCGAAGGAGTGCTTGGCGGAGGAGGCGAGGAGCCGCTCGGCGACTTCCTCGCGGTCCCGGAGCAGTCCGAGCGCGTCGCGGAGCACTTCGGTTTCCGTCACGGTCGTCATGGCAGGGGCACCTCGGTGAGTCGGTCTCGAAGGGGGTTACCGGCGGTCAACTCTTATGAGACTGCTTGTCAGCAAGCTCGTCAATCCCTTGGGTCCGACTTGTTGACCCGGCGTCTACCAACGTGTGAGCCTGCCAGGGAGCCAGCGTGTAACGGGCAGTCAGGCAGCCGGTCAGGAAGCACCGCGAGGCGAAGGAGCCGCACGTGTCGACGCACGACCTGTATGTGAACGGCCCACAGGACCCCGTCTGGGAGGTCCCGGCCTCGGGCGCGGCCCGCTTCAGCTGGGACTACGACGACGGACGCGAGCGCCTCCTCGCCCTGTACCAGAAGGGCAAGGACAAGCAGTGGGACGGCGCCAAACGGATCGACTGGGAGCTCGACGTCGACCCGTACGACCCGCTGGGGACCCCCGACGAGGCGATGACCCTCTATGGCACGCGCTACTGGTCCAAGCTGACCGACAAGGACAAGGGCGAGCTGCGCAAGCACTACACCTCCTGGCAGTTCAGCCAGTTCCTCCACGGCGAGCAGGGCGCGATGGTGTGCGCGGCGCGGATCGTGGAGTCGGTGCCGGACCTGGACGCGAAGTTCTACTCCGCGACCCAGACGATGGACGAGGCGCGGCACGCGGAGATCTACTCCCGCTTCCTCCACGAGAAGATCGGGATGCTCTACCCGGTCAACGACAACCTCCAGGGCCTGCTCGGCGACACCCTGCGCGACTCGCGCTGGGACATGCCCTACCTCGGCATGCAGGTCCTCATCGAAGGCCTCGCGCTCGCCGCCTTCGGCATGCTCCGTGACACCACCGACAAGCCGCTGCCGAAGCAGATCCTGGCGTACGTGATGCAGGACGAGGCCCGGCACGTGGCCTTCGGGCGAATGGCCCTGCGCGACTACTACAAGCAGCTCAGCGACGCGGAGCTGCGCGAGCGCGAGGACTTCGTCATCGAGGGCTGCTACCTGATGCGCGACCGGCTGCGCGGGGTCGAGGTCCTGGAGAACTTCGGCATCCCCAAGGCGGAGGCGGAGCAGTTCTCGGAGCAGAACGAGTTCCTGCACCTGTTCCGCAAGCTCCTGTTCAGTCGCATCGTCCCCTGCGTCAAGGACATCGGCCTGTGGGGCAAGCGCCTCCAGCAGGCGTACGTGGACATGGGCGTCCTGGAACTCGGCGACTCCAACCTCGACCTCTTGATGGCCGAGGACGAGGAGATCGCGGAAGAGCTGGACCGCGAGCGGTTCGCCCAGGAGGAGACGGCACGGGTCACGGAAGTGGCGGAGGCGATCGCGGAGGGGGCGGGGGGCTGAGCAACCCGTCACTCGTTCGTGCGGCGCTCCCGCATTCCCGCTGGGTAGGCTGGCGGTACTACGCAGACTCCTCCCCATGGGAGCATTCATGAGCGCCGCGCGAGACTACGGGCTGGACGACCAGTACGAGTGGGCCCGCCCGCCCCAGGGCGGCTGGACCGCGGACGACCTCGACCACCTCCCGAATCTTCCTCCGCACACGGAGCTGATCGACGGGGGCCTGTTCTTCATGAGTCCGCAAACCCGGTTCCATTCGCGCACCATTCACTTTCTGGTGCACATGCTCACGAGCCAGGCGCCGGAACACCTGGAAGCCATCGGGGAGATGACGATCAAGCTCGACAAGCGCAATCGGCCGGAGCCCGATGTCCTCGTCGTCCCGGTCGACGCGGACACGGGCCCCCGGCAGACCTGGTTCGAGCCCAGAGACGTCATCCTCGCCGTCGAGGTGGTCTCCGACGACTCGGTGGAGCGCGACCGCGAGGTCAAGCCCCGCAAGTACGCGCGGGCAGGTGTTCCGCACTTCTGGCGGGTGGAGGAGAACGACGGGCTACCGGTGGTGTACGTCTACGAGTTGGACCCCGCGACCAAGTCGTACGTGCCGAGCGGCATTTTCCACAAGCAGCTCAAGCTGACCGTCCCGTTCCCTGTCGATCTCGACCTCACCGCGATCGGCCGCCGCCTCGGAGGGAGCTGACCTCCTCAGTCCTTCAGCGCCGCCTCCATCACCGCCTTCGCGATCGGGGCCGCGTCGCCGCCGCCGCTGATGTCCGCGCGCTTGGCCTCCGCGTCCTCGACGACCACCGCCACCGCCACGGCCGGCTGGGCCGCGTCGGGGGCCTGGGCCCAGGAGATGAACCAGGCGTAGGGGTGGCCGCGGTTGCCCACGCCGTTCTGGGCCGTGCCGGTCTTGCCGCCGACCTTCGCCCCGGGGATCGCCGCGTTGGTGCCCGTGCCCTTCTCCACCACGTCCACCATCAGCTGCTGGAGCTGGGCCGCGGTGGCCGGGTTCATCGCCTGGCGGTAGGTGCGCGGGGCGTTCAGGGCGACCGTGGTGCCGTGCGCGGTGGTCGTGCGCTCCACCAGGTACGGGTACCTGAGCTCACCGCCGTTGGCCACCGCCGCCGCGACCATCGCCATCTGGAGCGGCGTCGCCGTGGTGTCGAACTGGCCGATGGAGGAGAGGGCCAGCTGGTCCGGGCCCATCTTCTTGTCGAAGTTGGACTTGGCCACCCCCGAAGGGATCCGCAGCCGCGTGTCGTTGAAGCCGAACCGGCCCACCGCCTCCAGCATCCCCGCCAGCCCCACCTTCACCCCGAGGTGCGCCATCACGGTGTTGCAGGAGACGACCACGGCGTACGCGAGCGAGGCCTTGCCGCAGCCGTCCGCCTCGTTGGGCAGGGTGGTGCTGGTGCCGGGCAGGACGTAGGGATCGGGCGTGGTGGTCGGCGCGTTCACATCGGTGACGGCGCCCGCGTCGAGCGCGGCCGCCGCCGTCACGATCTTGAAGGCCGAGCCCGGCGGATACGTCTGCCGGATCGCCCGGTTGAGCATCGGCTGGTCGGGGTCCGCGTTCAGCGCGGACCAGGCGCCCTTGACCGCCCGCCCGTTCCCCGACAACCGCCCCGGCTCGTACGAGGGGCTGCTGACCAGCGCGAGGATCCGGCCCGTGGCCGGCTCCAGGGCGGCGACCGCGCCCCGCTTGCCGGCCAGCCCCCGGTAGGCGGCCCGCTGCATGGTCGCCCTGATGGTGGTGACCGCGTCGCCGCCGGGCTGCCGCTTGCGGGTGAGGCCGCTCCACAGCGGCTTGAGCAGCGGGGAGGTGCCGGAGAGCACCGGGTCCTCGGCGGCCTCGATCAGCGTCGTCCCGTACACCTGCGAGGCGTACCCGGTGACCGGCGCGTAGAGCGGCCCGTCGGTGTACGTGCGCTCGTACCGCAGTGGCTGATGGGTGTCCTTGGAGCCGGTGACGGCGTCGCCGTCGACCAGCACGTCGCCGCGCGGCTGGCCGTAACGGGCCAGCGTGGTACGGCGGTTGGCCGGGTTGGCGTCGAGCGCGTCGGCCTGGAGGACCTGGACGCGGGCCGCGTTGACCAGCAGCGCCACCAGCAGGAGCAGACAGCAGGCGGCGGCCCGGCGGATGTAGCGGATCATCGGGTTCCCGTCCGGACGGGGGTGGGCGTGGCGGTCTCCACGGCCGGGCGCGGGGTGCGCGCGCTGTCGCTGACCCGGATGAGGAGCGCCACGATCACCCAGTTGGTGACCACCGAGGAGCCGCCCTGGGCCAGGAATGGCATCGCCATGCCGGTGAGCGGGATCAGGCCCGTCACCCCGCCCGCGATCACGAACACCTGGAGGGCGAGGATCGAGGCGAGCCCGATCGCGAGCAGCCGCCCGAAGGAGTCGCTCAGCGTGAGGGCCGCGCGGTAACCCCGGGCGACGAGCAGCGCGTACAGCAGGAAGACGGCCGTCAGCCCGGCCAGGCCGAGCTCCTCGCCCGCCGTCGCCAGGATGAAGTCGGACTTCGCGGCGAACCCGATCAGGATGGAGTGCCCGGTGCCGAGGCCGGTGCCGAACATGCCGCCCGCCGCGAAGGCGAAGAGTGACTGGGCGAGCTGGCCGGGGCCCCGGCCGGCGTCGATGGAGGCGAACGGGTGGAGCCAGTCCTGCACCCTGCTGTGCACGTGCGGCTCCAGTGAGCCGACGGCCGCCGCGCCGGCCGCGGCCAGCAGCAGCCCGACCGCGATCCAGCCGGTGCGGCCCGTCGCCACGTACAGCATGATGACGAAGAGGCCGAAGAAGAGCAGCGAGGTGCCCAGGTCGCGCTCCAGGACCAGGACGCCGACGCTGAGCAGCCAGATCGCCACGATCGGGCCGAGCACCCGGCCGGTCGGCAGCTGGAGCCGCCAGAACCGGCGGCCGGTGTACGCCAGCGCGTTGCGGTTGGCGGCCAGGTAGCCGGCGAAGAAGACCGCGAACAGGATCTTGGCGAACTCGCCCGGCTGGAAGGAGAATCCGCCCAGCCGGATCCAGATCTTGGCCCCGTTCACGGCGGGGAACGGGGTCGGCACCACCATCAGGACCAGGGCGGAGGCGGCCGAGAGGTAGGCGTACCGCTGGAGCACCCGGTGGTCGCGCAGGAGCAGGACGGCCACGGTGAAGAGCCCGACGCCGATCGTCGACCAGACGAGCTGGGTGGCGGCGGCCCGGCTGTGCGGGGTCTCCAGGTCGAGGCGGTAGATCAGGACCAGGCCGAGCCCGTTGAGCAGCACCGCGATGGGCAGGAGCAGCGGGTCGGCGTACGGGGCACACCGGCGGACCGCCAGATGGGCGAGGAGGGCGAGCAGCCCGAGCCCCGCGCCGTAGCGCGCCGCGTCGGGCGGGAGGGCGCCGCTCTTGGCGAGGCCGACGTCCGCGTACCCGTAGACCGAGGCGAGGACGGCGCAGACGAGCAGCGAGAGTTCGACGCCCCGGCGTCGGGCGAGGCGCGGGGCGGGCGGAGGCTCGTCCGCCGCCGTCGGTGCGGTCATGTCGGGCAACGTAGCAAGCGGAGGAGCTTATGTCCCTTATGCCATAGTGTGCCGAGGGGCGGGAACGCCGAGGCGGGAAACCGTGGGCGGAAAACTGACGGACCGTCACTGAGGAGTACGGCCATGGGGCCCGTGGAGTTCATCGTCCTCGCCTTCCCCGAGGAGCAGCTGCGGGTGCAGGCCGTCGACTCGCTCGTGGGGGTGCGCAGATCCCGCGCCGTACGGATGGTCGACGCGCTGGTGGTCACCAGGACCGCGGCCGGGGAGGTGCTCGCCGCCGAGCTCGACGAGTTCGAGGAGCTGTCCGGGGTGCTGGTCGGCGAGGGCGTCGAGCATCTGATCGGGCCGGAGGACGTCAGGGAGGCGGCGGACCTGCTGGACCTCGGCAGCTGCGCCCTGGTCGTGCTGATCGAGCACCTGTGGGCCGAGGAGGCGGCGAAGGGGGTACGGGCCGCGGGCGGCCACGTCGCCGGGTCGGTGCGGATCCCGCCGGAGCGGCTGGAGGAGGTCAGGGCGGCGCTGGCCGCGCGGACGGAGAGCGGACGGACCGCCCGCACGGACCGCACCGCACGCACCGCACGAGAGGAAGGCTGAGCCATGTTCACCCGGCCCACCCGCACCGCACGAGAGGAAGGCTGAGCCATGTTCACCCGGCCCACCCGCACCGTACGAGAGGAAGGCTGAGCCATGTTCATCCGGCCCGCCCGAGCGGCGGTACGACCCGTGGTGCGCCCGTCCGGAGCCCCGCTGCTGCGCGGGCTCCTCGTGGGCGGCCCCCGGCCCGCGAAGTCCGCGCGCGAGGACGCGGCCGCCGCTGAGTCCGCCTCCGCCCCCGGGGCGGCGGCCGGGGAGCCCGGCCCCGGTGACGCCGCCCTGGTGGACCTGCTGAGTCGGCTGGGACGGCTGGCTCAGCAGGGGCTGCTCACGCCCGAGGAGTTCACGGCCGCGAAGGCGAAGCTGCTCGGGCTGTGAGGTGACGGCTCAGCACCAGCGCGGCACCGCGCCGATGTTGTCGATGTAGAGCGCCGAGCCCCACGCCCAGGTGCCGTCCATCAGCAGGTACCAGCGGTTGTTGCCGTCGACGCTGCCGCCCCTGGTCTTGCAGAAGATGTGCACGATCGAGTTGTACGGCGCCGTGCCGACGATCCTGCTGCTGCGGGTCGGCTTGTCCCTCAGGAGCAGGCCGGACCTGGCCGTCACGCGGCCCTTGTAGCCGTTGTTGGCGGATTCCTCGGCGGTCGCGGGGCCGGCCGCCACGAGGGCGGCGACCGCGCCGGTGGCCATGCACAGACCGAACAGGGCAAGTGGGTTACGGCGGGACACAGTGCCTCCTGGGGGACGGGAGGGCCGTGCTCGACGGCCCTTGGCTCGCCCCGCTCACGTTAGGTTCGCTCGTTGACTCCCGCAAAGCGCTACGGGGTGCGAGGACCGCCGGACGGAGTACGCGGCGCGCCCGGGCCACCCGCCCCGGCCTGCCCGTCCGGGTGCCCGGACTCCTCCGGTACGCCGTCGCGGTCCACGTACTCCGGCAGGGTCAGCCGTGCCAGCGCGCCGCCGTCCGGTGCGTTGCCGAAGCTCAGCCGGGCGCCCAGGACCGAGGCTTGGCCGACCGCGATGGTCAGGCCGAGCCCGTGCCCCTTGTTGCCGCCCTCGGTGCGGAAGCGCTGGGGGCCGTGGTCGAGCAGATACGGGGGATATCCGGCGCCGTGGTCCCGTACCGTCACCACCGGGCCGTCCACGGTCAGCTCGACCGGCGGCGCGCCGTGCTTGTGGGCGTTGCCGAGGAGGTTGGCGAGCACCCGCTCCAGGCGGCGCTTGTCGGTCTCCACACAGGTGTCGCGGGCGATCACCAGCTCGGTGGGCGTCCCGGAGGTCCGCACCACGCGCTCCACCAGCGGCCCCAGCTGCTCCAGGTCCAGCTCGACCCGCTCGCTGCCCGCCTCCAGGCGCGAGATCTCCAGCAGGTCCTCGGTGAGCGAGCGCATGGCCCGCACCCGGTCCCGTACCAGCTCGGCGGGCCGCCCCTCGGGCAGCAGTTCGGCGGCCGCGTGCAGCCCGGTCAGCGGGGTGCGCAGCTCGTGGGCCACGTCCGCGGTGAAGCGCTGCTCGCTCAGCAGCTTGTTCTGGAGCGTCCCGGCCATGGTGTCGAGCGCCCCGGCGACCGTGGCCACCTCGTCCTGGGGGCGCGAAGGGTCCTTCGTACGGGGGTCGTTGACCCGGGCGTCCAGGTCGCCCGCGCCGATCCGGCGGGCCACCGTCGCCGTCTGGTGCAGCCGGCGGGTGACCCGGGTGACGCCGAAGACGCCGACCAGGAGGGTCGCGCCGATGGCGAGGATGGAGGAGTAGAAGATCGCCTGGTCGAGGCCGTTTATGGTGCGGGCGCTCTGGCTGTAGTCGATCGCGACCGCGATCGCGCGGCCGTCGGCCGGGCCCGCCGCCCACATGGTGGGGCGGCCCCGGTCGTCGGCGACGACCGTGCCGCGTTTGCCGGAGGCGGCGAGGTCGCGCAGCGAAGTGGGCAGGTCCTGGGGGTCGAGGCCCGCGCCCGGTGGCAGCGGCTCGCCCGCCTCGTACGCCCTCGAGACCTCCTCCAGCTTGTCCAGCGCCTTGTCGCGGGCCTGGCCGACGGTCTGCCGGGTGACCGAGACGTGCACGAGCACACCGAGCAGCGCCGCGAGCGCGCAGCACATCACGGTGATGAAGACCGCGGCCTTCCAGGTGAGCGTCGCCGTCCAGGCGGGCAGCCGGGGCGCTCTCACCGGGCGCTCGCGGAGGAGCGCGGCGAGGGGCCGGAGGTCCTGGGGTGGGGGAGGGGGTTGAGGGAGTGCTTCGGCTCCACCCGGATGATCTCGTCGCGGGTGGGGAGCATGGCGTGCTGGTGCCCGTCCCACGACCACGCCGTGCGGTACTCGTACCCGGGGATCCCCGCCGAGACCGAGTGCAGGATGACGTCCTGCCCGGCCAGCTCCACGCCGATCAGCTGGTCCGAGGTGGACATGATCCGGGTGAGGGCGCCGCGGTCGGGCATGTAGCAGCGCACGGCGAGCTGCTGCTCGGGCATCTTGATGCCGAGGATCAGCTCGTCCCTGCCGTCGCCGGTCAGATCGCGGTAGTACGCCTTGAGCACCGGGCAGCTCTTGGGCTTCGACCGGCACTGATGGAGCTGGCGAACCGTTTCCTCGTAGAGGCCGTCGGCGCCCGTGTACTGGTCGGGGTGGGCCCGCACCTCGGCCTGGACGACCGCGACCGGGTCGAGGGTGCGGACGTCGCCGCCCGGCACCTTGATGCCGGGGACCCGTTCCGTCTGGCCCTCGCCGAAGTCCAGCGGCGTCGTCGTGGGCTTGGGCAGATCGGGCCACAGATGGACCGGGCCGACCGCCGTCGGGGTCGCGCCCGCGCCCTCCAGGCCGCCCGCGTTGCCGCAGCCGGGGAGCAGCAGGGCCGCGGCGCCGGCGGTGAACAGCAGGAGTGCTGTGCGGACGGGGCGGCGGTGGCGGGTCAAGGTGCTCCTGTCGTGCGGACGGCGGCGCCGGGAGCGGCACCGCGCCCGGCTACTTCACCTGCGCCAGATCGGCGTAGAAGATGATGTTGGCCGAGCGGTGGCCGTTCTTGATCGGGCCGCCGCAGGTGATGAGGCGGAGTTCCGGGCGGTCGGTCTTGCCGTAAACCTTATTCGTAGGGAAGTCTGTTTTGTCCACTTGCTGAGTCTCGCGGATCCGGAAGACGGCGGTGGAACCGTCCGCCCTGCCCACCTCGATGACGTCCCCCACGTGCATCTTCCGCACATCGCGCATCAGGGCCGGCCCCTTGGCGGTGTCGTAGTGCGCGACGATCACGGACGCGCCCCGCTCGCCGGGCGTGACGCTGCCGGTGTACCAGCCCGCCAGCTCCGCCTTGTCGACCGGGGGCACCTCCAGCGCCTGCTTGTCGTCCAGCCCCAGACGCAGCACCGGTCCGGCGTCGACGCCCGCCGACGGGATGACCACCCGGGTCGGTTGAGCCGCCTTCAGCGGGCTCATCTGCTGGCGGGCCCGGGTGGTGGCGGTGGTGTTCTGGACGGTGACGTCGGGGGCCTTGGCCCCCCACGACCCCGAGCCGCAGGCCGCCAGCCCGCCGCCCACGGCGAGGGCGAGCGCGGCGGCGGCCGCGAGCCGGGCCGTGCGGCGCGGGCGGGGGCGGGAGGGCGTGGAGGCAGTCATGGCGACCACGGTAGGCGGGCGGTGTCGCGGAGCTTTCCCGGCTTTGTCACAGCTCTCCACGACCGCTCCGACGCTGCCGTTACTGCTGGTACGGGTTCTGCCCGGGAGCCTGTCCCTGCATCTGCTGCGGCTGGGGCTGGTGGCCCGGCTGCGGCGCGGCGGCCGTCGCGAGCAGCTGCTCGGCGGCCTCCTTGGTGATCTGCTGCTCCATGCCGCAGAAGGTGCACTGCGTGCGGTACTTGGTGGAGACCGGGAAGAGCGGGATGAAGAACAGCGTGAACTTGGTGACGTACTTCCGCAGGCCGTGGGCGGCCGGGTTGCCGCAGTTCCCGCAGACGAGCGTCATCATGGCGAGCTGGTACAGATATCCCCTGGTGCCCCAAATGAGCATTGGATTTCCCCTCCCGAGGTGAAGCGGCGCGCGTGGCAGGCGGTGCGCGTGCGGCACGCAGTAGAGGCTCGCACTATACGAGCCGCGATATTGCCCTGTGCGGCCGGTGCTGCTCCCATGGTCGTGGGGGTGATGCGGGATGCCGGGAGCGGGACTGCGGGTGACGCCGGTTCACCGGCACGGACGGGCACGGCTGTACGTCAGCCTCCCGGACGGGAGGAGCGCCGCCTGGTACGACAGGGACAGCGGGCGGGTCAGCCTGCTCCTGGAGGAGTACCGCGACGCCGTCCTGGCCGCGCTCGCGCCCTTCGTGGCGGGCGAGCCCACGGTCGGCCCGCCGCCCGCCCCGACCTCCGCCGACCTGGCCCGGCTCTCGCTGCACCCCGACGACGACCTGGCGCCGAACCGGCCGGGCGAGGCGCTGCTGGCGGAGCTCGAACGCCACGGCTCCGCGCGCCGCTTCCGCGAGGACCCCCGCCGTGTGCTGCTCGCGGCGCAGGAGCGGGTGGGGGCGGGGCTCGACGCGCTGGAGGGGGCGGGGTGGCGGGTGCTGCACTCGGTGCCGCTGCCGGGGGCCGGGCTCCTGGACCACCTCGTGATCGGCCCGGCCGGGATCATGACCTTCCGTACGGTCGCGGCGCACCGGCACCGGGTGCGCATCGCCGATCCCCTGGTGGGGGTCGGGCGGGGTGCGCCGGCGCCGGTGCTGCGGTGGGTGCGGCGGGACGCGGAGCGGGCGTCGCTGGCGCTGGCGGCGGGGGTACGGGGGGTGCTGGTCGTGTCCGACCCGTCCCGGCTCGACCTGGTCGCCCCGCCCCGGGACGTCCGGGTCCTGCGCGACGCGGAGCTCCCCGGGCTGGCGCGGCTGGGCAGCGTCCTCAAGCCGGCGGACGTGGAGTCCCTCCACTGGGCGGCGAGGGACCGCCGCACGTGGCTGAGAGCGTGAGCTCCCCCACCCCGCCCCTTCCCTGAACCCTCCGGGGGCCCCGCCCCCTGGCTCCGCGCTCGTCTGCGGGTCCGGTGGGGGCCGGTCGCGCAGTTCCCCGCGCCCCTTAAATGCCGCTGCGCGGCATCCCCCTGGGCGCCCCGAAGGGGCGCTTCCAGGGGCGCGGGGCTGTGACATGTGCGGCTCCGCCGCGTGGGCGCGACCAGCCACAGGCGACCCGCGGACGAACAGGGGCCGGGGCGAAGCCCCGAGGGGGCTGGGGGCGTAGCCCCCGGGAAGTGAGGCTCAACCACCCACCACCCCCGGAGGGTTTAGGGAACGGGCGGGGTGGGGGGTCAACCCGGCAGTGCCTCCCGCAGGCGCAGTACCCGCGTCACCCCCAACCGCGCGGACCCCCGTTCCACCTCCGCCAGCAACCCCGCCCCCTCCACCTCCGTATAGCCCACCTCCCCCCACCCCGGCGCGATCGCCGTACGCGTGGGCGCCGACGGTGGCAGCCGCGCCCGCCCCGCCTCCGCCCGCAGCGGCGACGACAGCGGCGTCGAGACCGTCACCTCGTCGTCGCCCGGCAGGATCAGGACCAGGGCTCGCGGTCGCGCGGCCGGGCCCACGTACCCGACCACCACCCCCTCCCACGTCTCCGTGTGCCGCAGCTTGCGCCACGCGCGCGTGCCGCCCCGGTACGTCGAGTCGTCCCGCTTGGCCACCAGGCCCTCGATCCCGCTCGCGGGAAGCGCCTCGTACCAGGTCAGGGCCGTCACGAAGTCCCGCGTCGCCGGGACCGGCTGGAGCGGGGGGCCCAAGGGGGACAGCAGGGACACCAGTCGGGCGCGGCGCTCCCCGTACGGCAGCCGCCGCACGTCCTCCCCCTGATCCGCCAGGACGTCGAAGGCCGCGTACGACGCCGGCAGCCGCGCCGCGAGCGGCCCGGCCCGGCCCGGCGTCGCCGCCGCCCGGCGCTGCACCGCCGCGAAGTCCGTGCGGCCGCCCGTCCACACCACCACCTCCCCGTCGAAGACGCACCCCGCCGGCACCGCCAGCGCCGCCGCCACCAGGTCCGGGAACGCGGCCGTCACGATCCGCCCCGACCGGGCCTGGAGCACCACCCCGTCCGCCTCCCGGAACACCACCATCCGGTGGCCGTCGAACTTCGGCTCGTACCACCAGCCCGGCCCGCGCGGCAGCTCCCGTACCGACCGCGCCAGCGCCACCCGTACCGGCGGCCGCACGCTCACGGCAGCCGCCCCGCCCGGTTGAGGTTGATCAGGGGGCCCAGCAGGTCCCCGTCCGCGGCCAGCCGCGGCTCGATGTCCCCGAGCAGGAAGACCAGGTCCTCCGGGGCCCGGCAGGACTCGACCTCCTCCCACGACACCGGCGCCGACACCGTAGGCCGCTCCCTGGCCCGGAGCGTGTACGGCGCCGCCGTCGTCTTCGCCGCCGCGTTCTGGCTGTGGTCGACGAACACCTTGCCGGGGCGGAGGGTCTTCGCCATGCGGTGCGTCACCAGGTCCCCGAGCGCCGCCTCCGCCTCCTTCGCCAGGCCCTTCGCGTACTGGGAGACGTGCTCGGAGGCGGTCGGTTCGAGCGGGACGAGCAGGTGCAGGCCCTTGGAGCCGGAGGTCTTCGCGTACGCGTGCAGGCCGTCCGCCGTCAGCCGCTCGCGCAGCCACACCGCCACCGCGCAGCACTCCACCACCGTCGCCGGCGCCCCGGGGTCCAGGTCGAAGACCATGCGGTCGGCCCGCGCGGGCGCGTCCGCCTGCCACTGCGGGGTGTGGAACTCCACCACCAGGTTGGCCGCCCACATCAGGGTCGACAGGTCCGGGACCGTCACCTGGCGCGCCTCGCTGTCCTCGGAGCGCGGGACCGCGGCCGTCTTCACCCAGGAGGGTGTGCCGGGCGGGGGATTCTTGGTGAAGAAGAGCTGGCCCTCGGGGCCGTCGGGGTAGCGCAGGAACGACACCGGCCGGTTGTGCAGATGGGCGAGGAGCGCGCCCGCCACGGACGCGTAGTAGTGCAGCACCTCGCCCTTGGTGGTGCCGGTCGCCGGATACAGCACCTTCTCCAGCCGGGAGAGCGCGATCCTCCGCCCCTCCACCCATGTGATCGGCGTCATACGATGAGAATCCCACTAATCCCGGCGAAGGGGACTAAGAGTGCGATCCATATGGAACGGTGCGATCTCATTCGGGCTGGTCAGTATTCCGATCAAGCTCTTCAACGCCACCGAGAGCCACTCGATCTCGTTCCGGCAGATCCACACGGAGGACGGCGGACGGGTCCGCTACCGCAAGGTGTGCGAGCTGGACGGCGAGGAGCTGGACGCCTCCGAGATCGGCAAGGCGTACGAGGACGCGGACGGCTCGCTGGTCCCGATCAGCGACGACGACCTGGCCGCGCTGCCGCTGCCCACCGCCAAGACCATCGAGATCGTCACCTTCGTGCCGGCCGACTCCATCGACCCGCTCCAGATCGACGCGGCGTACTACCTGAGCGCCGGCGGTGCCGCGGCGGCCAAGCCGTACACCCTGCTCAGAGAGGCGCTCAAGCGGAGCCGGAAGGTGGCCATCGCCAAGTACGCGCTGCGCGGGCGCGAGCGGCTCGGGATGCTGCGGGTCATGGACGACGTCATCGCCATGCACGGGCTGCTGTGGCCGGACGAGATCCGCGCCCCCGAGGGCGTCGCCCCGGAGACCGACGTGAAGATCCGGGACGCCGAACTCGATCTGGCCGACGCCCTGATGGACACCCTCGGGGAGGTCGACGTGGCCACGCTGCACGACGACTACCGGGAGGCCGTGGAGACCCTCATCGCCTCCAAGGCGGGTGGCGCGCTGCCCCCGGTCGAGGCGCCGGAGTCCCACCGTGGCGGCAAGGTCATCGACCTGATGGCCGCGCTGGAGAAGAGCGTGCGCGCGGCGAGACAGGCGCGCGGCGAGGAGGCGGCGGAGCCCGCTCAGGAGGCGGAGCCGGCCGAGTCCGCCGAGGTCACCGAGCTGAAATCGCGCAAGACGGCCGCCCGCAAGGAGGCCCCGGCGAAGAAGAGCGCGAAGGCGGCCACCAGGACCACCTCGAAGGCCTCCACGAAGACCGCGACCAAGACCACCTCGAAGGCCGCGAGCAAGTCCGCCGCCAAGACCGCCACCAAGTCGACCTCGAAGACCGCCGCCAAGAAGTCGGCGGCATCCCCCAAGGCCTCCGCCGCCGGGGCCAAGAAGTCCACCGCCACCACGGCCAAGAAGACGGCGGCGAAGAAGACGGCTCCCCGCAAGCGCGCGTCGGCCTGACGGCCTTCGTACGCCCACGGGGAGCCGGGTCGGAGGGTCCCTACGGCCGTGGATCCCGCGTCACACGCTCCTGCCCACCGGCTCGCCCAGCGCCTCCAGCTCCGCGTCCAGGTCGCGCGCCTGCACCTCGCGGGGCAGCGCGAACATGCCGAGCGCCACGAGCAGCAGGATGCCGATCCCGTACCAGAGACTCAGGTCGAAGCTCTTGACGAAGTTGTGGCTGACGGCCTTCTGGCCCTGCTCGGTCAGGATCGGCTGGACCTTGTCGGCGCCCGGCACCGAGGACGGCTGACAGCTGGCCGGGACCTTGGTCGGGTCCGACTCGGCCGACCGGTCGTGCACACACGCCCGGAAGCCCTTGACGATGTCGTCGACGCCGCCCGCCGGGACCCCGGCGGTCACCAGCTCCTGGCGCAGGGCCGGGGTGACCTTGTCGACGCCGTGGTCGGAGTCGTCCGCCAGGTGGCCGAAGAAGAGCACGCCGACCAGGGCGACCCCGAGCGCCATGCCGACCTGCTGGGTGGTGCCGAGCAGCCCGGAGGCGGAGCCCGCGTCCTTGACGGGCACCTTGGTGAGGATCGCGTCGATCATCGGGGCGACCACCAGACCGAAGCCGAAGCCGGTCACGACCAGCGGCGCGATCATCTGCCAGGACGGGATCCCCGGGCCGTAGTGGTGGGCGACGAAGATGTACGCGGCGAAGCCGGCCGCGTTCAGCAGCGCCCCGCCGATCAGTGTCATACGGCCGATGCGCGGGGTGAACACCTCGACCGCGAGGCCGGAGCCCGCGGCCGCGCCGACCGCGAAGGCCGCGCCGGTCAGACCGGCGCGCATCGGCGACCAGCCCAGACCCAGCTGCATGTACAGCGTCCACACCAGGAAGAAGCCGCCCAGCGCGATCCAGAACAGCGTCCACACCAGCATGCCCGCGGTGAACGCCCGCTCCTTGAACAGGCTGAGCACCACCAGCGGCGAGCCGACGGTCCGGGTGCGGTACCGCTCGAAGGCGACCAGGATGCCGAACACCACGATCGAGCCGCCCATCAGGACGTACGTCCAGGCCGGCCAGCCGAGCGTACGGCCCTCGGCGAGCGGATAGACCAGCATCAGGATGCCGGTCACGGCGATCACCACGCCGATCGGGTCCAGCTTGGGTGCGGCGGGCGACTTGGACTCGCGTACGAAGAACCAGGCGGCGATCAGGGCGCCGACGCCGACCGGGATGTTGACCAGGAAGATCGGGCGCCACTCCAGGTCGGCGATGTTCGCGTCGACCAGCACACCGCCGACGATCAGACCGGCGACCGACGCGGAGCCGAGCACACCGCCCCAGATGCCGAGCACCTTGCCGCGCTCCTCGGACGGGAACGTGACGTGGATGATCGCCAGGATCTGCGGGACCATCAGGCCCGCCATCGCGCCCTGGAAGAAGCGCGCGCCGATGAGCATCCCGGGGCCACTGGCCACACCGCAGAGCGTCGAGGCGATCGTGAAGCCCGCCACGCCGATCAGGAACATCTTCTTCCGGCCATAGATGTCGCCGAGCCGCCCGCCGGTGATCAGCAGGGCCGCGAAGCCCAGGACGTAACCGGCCACGACCCACTCGATCTGGGTGTAGTCGGCGTGCAGGTCCTTCTGGATGCTCGGGATGACGACGTTGACGATCGTCACGTCGAGCATGTCCATGAACCCGGCCACCAGAACGATGATCAGGGCGAGCCAGCGGCGCGGGTCGAGCGTCGGCGCGTCGCCGGACGCGGCCCCCGCTTGGCTTCCGCCGGGCAGGTCGGCTCCGGCGTGCGTGTCGTGAGTCATGGCGTCTCTACCTCTGGCCGATCGTGGTGACCGGGGCCGTCCGAGCCCGGTCGTGACGGATGAAGCGTGATGAAACGAGTGCCATTTGCTTATCTCCTTGCCGCAGCGGCAGGAAAAGGTGCGTCACCGAGATGACGACACAGGGTCCGGGCGTGTGACTTTTCGCAGGTCACACCCCATTTCCGGGCCCGGACAGACGGCCGCCCCGCGGATCGCTCGGGCGATCGGGCGGGGCGGGGGCAAAGAAGGCGGTCACCTGCTCCGGTGGCCCGAGGGACTGTCCGGGCGGCTTCCTGACGCGCCCGAGCCGCTCAGGCGACCGGCTGCTTGGCGACCGGCTGCTTGGTGAACGTGGCCAGCAGGCGCTGGGCCTCCGCGTCGGCCTGGCCCGCCGGGACGAGGACGCCCTCGGGGGTGAGGCGCATCGGCTCGGTGCCCGCCATCCGCCAGTCGAACTTGGCCGCCAGCTCGAAGAGGTCGGACTGGATCAGCGGGCCGCCCTTCTCGTGCTCGGCGGCGAGCGCGGTCGGGTGGTACAGCTCGTACCCGCCCGGCAGGTGCAGCGTCAGGAAGTGGCAGCCGCCCTCGACCGTGGTGGACCAGGTGTGCTCGGTGCCCTTGGAGATGTGCGCCATCCCGCCGGGGCCGAGCGTGGTCACCTCGCCGTCGATGTACATGACCAGGGAGCCCTCCAGGACGAAATACGTCTCGTCGGACTCGGCATGCGTGTGGAGCGGCGGTCCGGGGGTGGCGGCTGCTATCTCGCCTTCCACGAGGGCGGCGGCGCCATCCGTGGCACCGCTCGGCAGGACGATTTCAAACCCGCGGCGGCCGGCAGGACGGTCCTCGGGGTGGATGATGGTCGTCATGAATCCCTCTCTGGCTTGATTTACCTCAAGTGGTTACGGGTTTAGCACGGGGCGGCGGGTGCGGGTCAAGCAGCGCTCAACTTGCCCGCCGGGCACGGCTCCAGTGGTACTCGGGCTCCTCATGAACAGCTCTGGTACGCCTGTGTGCGACCGCGGTGTTTCCGCAGTTGAACGGGGGTGAAGGCGGCTGGTTGCCCCTTCAATGAAATGGGCGGGAGTTCAGGTACGGGTGGTGAAAAGGACGCGGACCCGCCATTTGCCCGTCCGGAATCCGTTCCGTATCTGCCCGGAATCCATCGGGTATCCGTCCGGTATCCGTTCCCCGTGCGCGTCCGGCAGCTGTCCGACATCTGTCCGGTTTTCCACGTGTCGCTGTCGCTGTCGCGGAATTTCCCGATACGCCGACGGGCGGGCACGGGCGCCGTGAGCACCCGTACCCGCCCGTGCGGCGGCCGCCGTCTCAGACCCGCTCGGGGGTCCGTACGTGCTCGGGCCGCGGCCCGTAGCCGATCATCCGCGCGATCAGCTTCCGCATCGGCCGCACATGCTCCGCGACCGCCAGGAACCTCGGCGGCTCGGACGCGCGCGTGCCGTGCAGCGTCGGCGCGATCAGCTGGTTCTGGAGCAGGATCTGCATGCGCTGGATGGCGACCACCGGGGGCAGCCGCCGCCGCTGCACCGCCGCCAGGTGCTCGGTGCTCACCGCGCCCCGCCGCAGCGGCTCGGCCAGCAGGTTGGCGGTGGCCACCGCGTCCTGCACGGCGACGTTGATCCCGAACCCGCCGACCGGCGACATCGCGTGCGCGGCGTCCCCGATGAACAGCAGCCCCGGCCGGTACCACCGCTTGAGCCGCTCGACCCGGACCTCCAGCATCCGGGCGTCCGAGAACTCGATCTTGTCCGGGCGTTCGCCCATCCACGGCAGCAGCGCGCGCACGCTCGCCCGCAGCGACTCGATGCCCTCGGCCTGGAGCTCCGCGTACCGGCCCTTGGGGATGACGTACGCGAACTGCCAGTACGTGTCCCGGCAGATGCCGATGAGCAGGCCCTGCTGCCCCATGCGGATGAAGGTGTCCGGCGGGTCGCCCTCCTCGCGCGGGATCCGGAACCAGAGGTCGTCCATCGGCGCCCCGAACCCCTGCGGCACGAGCCCGGCGGGGCGGCGCAGCACCGAGTCGCGGCCGTCGGCGGCCACGGTGAGTTCCGCGCGCAGTTCGTGCTCGCCCTCGGCGTCCCGGTAGCGCACGCCCCGGGCCCGGTCGCCCTCGCGGATCAGACCGTGCACCTCCGCGCCCATCCGCAGATGGAAGTTGGGGTACTTGGCGGCCTCGGCCGCGAGCAGGTTGAGGAAGTCCCACTGGGGGACGAACGCGATGTACGGGTACGCGCCGGACAGCAGCCGCTGGTCGGCGACGAGCACATCGCGGGTGTCGGTGACCATGTTGATCCCCGGTGTGGTGCGGTGCGGCAGCTCCAGGAAGCGCTCGGCGAGGCCCAGCTCGGCGAGGACGTCCAGGGTGGAGGGGTGGATCGTGTCGCCGCGGAAGTCGCGCAGGAAGTCCCGGTGCTTCTCCAGGACGGTGACTTCGATGCCGGCCCGGGCGAGCAGCAGACCCAGCATCGCGCCGGCCGGCCCGCCCCCGACTATGCAGCAGGTGGTTGTCTCGGTTCCCATTCGTGCCACCTCGGCGTCGTGCATGGATGTCGTACGGAGTCGATCTCGGCGAGCATGCCCCACCGCTGTCGCGGGTGCCAAGGTCGAACACAGATCATCGAATGGTGTGTCAGAACCCGTAGGGGCCGGGTGAGTTGACGATCACCAGGTCTGGCCGCCCTGCTGGTGGGTGGCCGCGTTGAGGCGGTTGTAGAAGTTGCTGACGCCTATCCACAGCACCAGGGCGGCGAGCGGCTTCTCCTCGTAGTGCCGGGTGGCCTCGTCCCAGATCGCGTCGGGGACCGGCTCGGCGCGGTCGTTGAGCCGGGTGACGGACTCGGTGAGGGCCAGCGCGGCCCGCTCGGCGTCCGTGAAGTACGGCGTCTCGCGCCAGGCGGCCACCGCGAACAGGCGCTCCGCGCTCTCGCCGCCCTTCATCGCGTACCGGGTGCCCGAGTCGACGCAGGCGCTGCATCCGTTGATCTGGCTGGCGCGCAGATGGACGAGGTGCATCGTGGTGGCGGGCACTCCGGCGCTGTGGGTCGCCTTCTGCAGTCCTCGAATGGCCTCCATCGCCCCCGGGACGAGCGTCGCCGGGCTCGGCATCCGTGCTTCCATGACTCTTCTCCTGGCTGCCACTCGCTGCGTGGCCTGGGCTTCGACTGTCATGGAATTGACGAAGTCGGACAGAGAAGTGTGACGGGGCGCCTCGCCGACGGTGCGGTCGCCCGGCTGCGGAGCGGTGGTGGCCGGTCGCCGCGTCCGTGGGGGGCGTCGGGGCCGCGGTGGCTCTCGATCCAGCCCCGACCCCTGAACACCCCGCGCCGCCGCGCATGACGCGCATGACGCGCATGACGCGCATGACCGTATGACGCGTATGACCGTATGACGCGTATGGAAGGCGTCAAGGACGCGCCAGTGGCCGTAAGGGGCCCGTCAACGAAACGGGTGGAGGGCGGGGCGGGGGGTTTGCTCTAGGGGTCCGCCCAATTCCCGCTCATTTACGAGCCTCTTCCCGTTCTGGAGTTCACGATGGCCGATCTGGCCTTCGTCGTCACCACGATCGCGGTATTCGCGTCGGTGGCGCTCATAGCCAAGGGGGTGGCGAAGCTGTGACTGCCGAGAACATCGTCGGTCTGATCGTGGCCGTCGCCCTGCTGGGATATCTCGTCCTCGCCCTTGTGTACCCGGAGAGGTTCTGAGCACCGCCATGTCCTCTGTTCTTTCCGGTGTGCTCCAGTTCGCCGCGCTCGCGGTGGCACTGGGCCTTTCCCACCGGCCGCTGGGCGACTACATGGCCCGCGTCTACTCCTCCGACAAGCATCTGCGCGTCGAGAAGTGGATCTACAAGGCCGTCGGCGCCGATCCGTCCACCCAGATGCGCTGGCCCGCGTATCTCAGGGGCGTCCTGGCGTTCTCCGCCGTGAGCGTCCTCTTCCTCTATCTGCTCCAGCGCCTCCAGGGGCACCTGCCGGGCTCGCTCGGCTTCGTGTCGATCCCCGCGGACCAGGCGTTCAACACGGCGACCTCGTTCGTGTCGAACACCAACTGGCAGTCGTACGCGGGCGAGCAGGCCATGGGCCACGTGGTGCAGACCGGCGGCCTGGCGGTGCAGAACTTCGTCTCGGCCTCGGTGGGCATCGCGGTCGCGGTCGCCCTCGTACGCGGCTTCGCCCGCTCCCGTACCGGTGAACTCGGCAACTTCTGGTCCGACCTGGTGCGCGGCACCGTCCGGATCCTGCTGCCGATCTCGGTGATCGGCGCGCTGGTGCTCGTCGCCTGCGGCGCCATCCAGAACTTCGCCGGTATTCATTCGGTGGGCCAGTTCATGGGCGGCTCACAGCAGTGGAACGGCGGCGCGGTCGCCTCACAGGAGGCGATCAAGGAGCTGGGCACGAATGGCGGTGGTTACTTCAACGCCAACTCGGCCCACCCCTTCGAGAATCCCAACGGATTCTCGAACCTCTTCGAGATCTTCCTGATTCTGGTGATTCCGTTCGCGCTCACCCGCACCTTCGGCAGGATGGTCGGAAGCGTCAAGCAGGGATACGCGATCCTGGCCGTGATGGTCACCATCTGGGCCGGGTTCACCGCGCTGATGATGTGGACCGAATTCGCCCACCACGGACCGGCGTTCGACATCTCCGGCGGTGCGATGGAGGGCAAGGAGACCCGCTTCGGCATCGGCGGCACCTCGATCTTCGCGGTCGCCACCACGCTCACCTCCACCGGCGCCGTGGACGGCTTCCACTCCTCGCTCACCGGTTTCGGCGGCGGCATCACCATGCTGGGCATGCAGCTCGGCGAGATCGCGCCGGGCGGCACCGGCTCCGGCCTCTACGGCATGCTGATCATGGCGATCATCGCGGTGTTCCTGGCGGGCCTGATGGTGGGGCGCACCCCGGAGTACCTGGGCAAGAAGATCGGCACCCGCGAGATCAAGTTCGCGGCCTGCTACATCCTCATCACCCCGGCCCTCGTCCTGGGGTTCACGGCGATCGCGATGGCGATGCCCTCGACGCGCGACGCGATGACCAACTCGGGCGCGCACGGCTTCTCCGAGGTGCTCTACGCGTACACCTCGGGTGCCAACAACAACGGCTCGGCCTTCGCCGGCCTGAACGCGAACACGGAGTGGTTCAACACGAGCATCGGCCTCGCCATGCTCCTGGGCCGGTTCCTGCCGATGGTGTTCGTCCTGGCCCTGGCGGGCTCGCTCGCCGAGCAGCAGCCGATCCCCGAGACGGCGGGCACCCTGCGCACCGACAAACCGCTGTTCACGGGCCTGTTGGTGGGCACGCTCCTGATCGTCACCGGTCTGACCTACTTCCCGGCGCTTGCGCTGGGGCCGCTGGCCGAGGGGCTGGCGTCATGACCACGAACCTGAAGTCTGAGGAGCCCGGCTCCATGTCGACCGCCACCCCCACCCGCGCCCCGCACAGCGACGTCCCGACCGGTCACCAGGACCACCAGCACCAGGGGAAGGTCGGCGGCGGCCTGTTCGACCCCAAGCAGCTCCTGAAGTCCTTCCCGGAAGCGGTCAGGAAGCTCGATCCCCGGGTGATGGTCAAGTCTCCCGTGATGTTCGTGGTCGAGATCGGCTCCGCACTGACCACGATCCTGGCGGTCAAGGACCCGGGGGACTGGTTCGGCTGGGCGATCGCGGGCTGGCTCTGGCTGACCACGGTCTTCGCCAACCTGGCGGAGGCGGTCGCGGAGGGCCGGGGCAAGGCGCAGGCCGACACCCTGCGCAAGGCCAAGACGGACACGGTCGCCCGCCGGCTCTCCCCGGACGGCCGTGACGAGGAGCGGGTGCCCGGCACCGAGCTGCGGATCGGGGACCTGGTGGTCTGCGAGGCGGGCGACGTCATCCCCGGCGACGGTGACGTCGTCGAGGGCGTCGCGTCCGTCGACGAGTCCGCGATCACGGGCGAGTCCGCGCCGGTGATCCGCGAGTCGGGCGGCGACCGCAGCGCGGTGACGGGCGGAACGAAGGTCCTCTCGGACCGCGTGGTCATCAAGATCACGACGAAGCCGGGCGAGACCTTCATCGACCGGATGATCCACCTGGTCGAGGGCGCGGCCCGCCAGAAGACGCCGAACGAGGTCGCCCTCAACATCCTGCTCGCCTCGCTGACGATCGTGTTCCTGCTGGCGGTGGTCACCCTCCAGCCGTTCGCGAAGTACGCGGGCGCCGAGCAGTCGATGATCGTGCTGGCGGCCCTGCTGGTGTGCCTGATCCCGACGACGATCGGCGCGCTGCTCTCCGCGATCGGCATCGCGGGCATGGACCGCCTGGTGCAGCGCAACGTCCTGGCGATGTCGGGACGCGCGGTCGAGGCGGCGGGCGACGTCTCGACGCTGCTCCTGGACAAGACGGGCACGATCACCCTGGGCAACCGCCAGGCCTCGGAGTTCGTACCCGTACGAGGAACGACGGAGGCCGAAGTCGCGGACGCGGCGCAGCTCTCCTCGCTGGCCGACGAGACCCCCGAGGGCCGTTCGATCGTCGTCCTGGCGAAGGAGGAGTACGGGCTGCGCGAGCGCCACCAGGGCGAGCTGACGGAGGCCGAGTGGATCGCGTTCACCGCCCAGACGCGTATGTCGGGCGTGGACGTGCACGGGCGCAAGGTGCGCAAGGGTGCCACCGGTTCGGTGGTCGCGTGGGTGAAGGAGCGCGGCGGCAGTGTCCCCGAGGACGCCCAGGAGCTCACCGACCGGATTGCCCAGGCTGGTGGCACGCCGCTGCTGGTGGCGCTGGAAGACGCTGAGGGCGCCCGCGTCCTCGGGGTGATCCACCTCAAGGACGTGGTCAAGGACGGCATGCGGGAGCGGTTCGACGAACTGCGCCGCATGGGCATCAAGACGGTCATGATCACGGGCGACAACCCGCTGACCGCCAGGGCCATCGCGGAGGAGGCGGGCGTGGACGACTTCCTCGCCGAGGCCACCCCCGAGGACAAGATGGCCCTGATCAAGCGCGAGCAGGCCGGCGGCAAGCTGGTCGCGATGACGGGCGACGGCACCAACGACGCCCCCGCGCTTGCGCAGGCGGACGTGGGCGTGGCCATGAACACCGGCACGTCGGCCGCCAAGGAGGCCGGCAACATGGTCGACCTCGACTCCGACCCGACCAAGCTGATCGAGATCGTGGAGATCGGCAAGCAGTTGCTGATCACCCGGGGCGCGCTGACGACCTTCTCGATCGCCAACGACGTGGCGAAGTACTTCGCGATCATCCCGGCGATGTTCGCGGTGGTCTACCCGGGCCTCGACAAGCTCAACATCATGAGCCTGCACAGCCCCCAGTCCGCGATCCTGTCCGC
Organism: Streptomyces sp. NPDC023838; assembly: GCF_040639555.1. Taxonomy (NCBI): domain Bacteria; kingdom Bacillati; phylum Actinomycetota; class Actinomycetes; order Kitasatosporales; family Streptomycetaceae; genus Streptomyces; species Streptomyces sp. NPDC023838. The sequence continues at coordinate 59,172 of NZ_JBFAAD010000033.1, read as the reverse complement.
CGTCATCTTCAACGCCCTGATCATCGTCGCGCTCGTACCGCTGGCCCTGAAGGGCGTCCAGTACAAGCCGACCAGCGCCGACAAGATGCTCCGCCGCAACCTCGGGATCTACGGCCTGGGCGGCCTGATCGCGCCCTTCGTCGGCATCAAGCTCATCGACCTGATCATCTCCCTCATCCCCGGAATCGGCTGATCCGTCATGAACAACTCCCTGAAGAACACAGCCAGGTTGATCGGCGCGGGCCTGCGCGCCCTGCTGGTCCTCACGGTGATCTGCGGCGTCGTCTACCCCCTGGCGGTCACCGGCGTCGCGCAGGCGGCGTTCGGCGACAAGGCCAACGGATCGGAGGTCGAGTCCGGCGGAAGGGTGGTCGGTTCGGAGCTGATCGGCCAGCGCTACGACCTCCCGAAGAGGAACCCCTCCGACCCCGAGGAGGCGGCCCGCCCGGACCTCCACTGGTTCCAGCCGCGCCCGTCGAACGGTCTGACCCCCAACACCCTCAACACGCGCTACCGGTTGACGGTCTCCGGCGCCACCAACCTCTCCGGCGACAACGACCAGCTGATCCAGCAGATCAAGGACGCCAAGGCGGCGGTGGTACGGGACAACTCGACGCCGACGTACCAGGTGAACCCGTCGGCCGTCCCCGCCGAGGCGGTCACGTCCTCGGGCTCGGGCCTGGACCCGGACATCTCCCCGGCGTACGCGAAGCTCCAGGTCCACCGGGTGGCGCGGGTGAACGGCCTGCCGGTGGCGGAGGTGGAGAAGCTGGTCGCGGACCACACGACGGGCCGGATCCTCGGCTTCATGGGCGAGCCGCGCGTGAACGTCCTGAAGCTGAACATCGCGCTGAAGGGGCTGGTGGGGAAGTGAGCGGCTCGCTCCCCGCGATGCGCGGGGCCCGGGCCGCTCATAGACTGACGGCGGCACTATGTCCCTGTTGGTGCGGATAAGGGAGATGCGGTCCATGTCCAAGCGAGGCAACAAGCGACGCGCGCGGAAGAAGAAGAGCGCGAACCACGGGAAGCGGCCGAACACGTGATCCGGGTCGGGACAAGGCGACCATGAGGTCATGGAACTGGCGGCAGCACGTGCCCTGCTGCCCGTAGCGGTCCGGGAGGCGCGAGCAGGGCTGACCGAGGGGGGCATCCCGATCGGAGCCGCGCTCTACGGCGCGGACGGCCGCCTCCTGGGCCGCAATGGCAGGCTCCGGTGGATGGGTCCGAACGAGTGGACTCGCAGGGACGCGGACCGCACGGGAGCCTTCCTCCCGGATCCGGATGGTGGCGTTGCCTCCTCAGCCCCAGTCCCGATCCGGAAGAGGCGCCCACGCCATGCGACGAACCCCCGCCCGACGTCTGTTCGCCGCCGCGCTGCTGGTGGCGTCCGTACTGGCCCCGACGGCAGCGACGGCGGCCGTCGCCGACCACGGGGTGGGTGTCGGCCGGCAGCACCAGGACGCATACCCGCCGGGCGGCGGCCTGGGCCGCGAGCTGACGGCCCGGCTGGACAAGGCCATCGAGAGCCTCCGCAAGCAGGAGGGCATCCCCGGCGTGGTCGTAGGGCTGTGGATGCCGGGCAAGGGAAAGTACGTCCGCGCGACCGGGGTCGCCAACACCGCGACGCACCAGCCGATGAGCACCCGCTTCTTCACCCGGATCGGCAGCGAGACGAAGACCTTCACGGTCACCGCGCTGCTCAAGCTGGTCGACGACCACCGGATCCGGCTGGACGACCCGATCTCGGCGTACATCCACGGCGTACCGAACGGCCGCCGGATCACGCTGCGCCACCTGGCCGAGATGCGCAGCGGCTTGTTCTCGTACACCGATGACGCGGGCTTCCAGCACGACCTGCTGAGCGACCCGTACCGCAGGTTCACCCCGCACCAGGTGCTCGCGTACGGCTTCAAGCACCGGAACACGTTCGCGCCGGGCGCGCAGTTCCAGTACTCCAACAGCAACCTGGTCCTGCTGGGGCTGGTGATCGAGAAGGTCAGCGGCCGGCGCGTCGAGGACTTCATCCGTGAGCGGGTACTGCGCCCGGCCCACCTCGACCACACGCTGTTCCCCAGGGGCCTGGAGTTCCCCAGGCCACACGCGCACGGCTACACCAACCAGACCCTGAGCGGCGCCGTCGAGGACTCCACCCGCTGGAACCCCAGCTGGGCCTGGTCGGCCGGGGCGATGATCTCGAACCTCCAGGACCTGCGCCGCTGGGCCAAGGTCGTCGCCACGGGCACCCTGCTCACCCCCGAAACCCAGCGCCAGCGCCTCAAGACGCTCCCGACGGGCTACCCCGGGACGAGCTACGGCCTCGGCATCTTCAAGAGCGGCGGCTGGATCGGCCACAACGGCTCCATCCCCGGCTACGAGAGCGTGACGGTCTACCTGCCGTCGCGGAAGGCGACGCTGGTGGTGATGCTGAACACGGACATCACATACCAGGGGCAGGAGCCGTCTTCGCTGGTGGCGCGGGCGATCACGCAGATCGTGACGCCGGGCCATGTCTATGACCGGCCGGTGCCGCCGCGCTAGGCCTTTGACCGGGTCGGCTTGGCCCGGCCCGTGATCGGGCCTTATCGGGCCTTGTCGGGCCTTGATCGGGGTGACGCGCCCGTCGCCCGTCGCAGGGCGGCGAGGTGCTCGCGCGGGCGGCAGCGGGAAGGGGAGGCGCGGCTGCACGGGCAGAAGCGGCCGGGCTGATGCGGCGCGCCCGACGGCTGGGCCGACGACAAGAAGCCGACGCGCCGAGCAGACCATGCGATGCGGTTGGCCCGCCCGAGTGAGTCGCCCTTGAATGTGGAGCGCCGCATGGCCGCTGCTGCGGCCGGCGCTCAGCCGAGGTAGGGCTCCCGTCGCGACTCGTCCAGGCCGTGCCGGATGCGCAGCCTCATGGACGGGTGGATGTCCAGGTCATCGAGGTCCGTTGGGTTCACCCAGCGGACCTCCTTCGATTCGCTGCTCGTGCGGAGGGATCCGCCGACCGGGTGGGCCCGGAAGCAGATGGAGAATTGCCGGCGGACCTCTCCATCGTCACACCTGAGAGCAGGCGGGGCTCCAAGACAGGCCCTGAGCCGTCCGTGCGCGCCCCGGCCCCGGACGCCGCCGTCGTGGCGGCGGGCCGGGGCCGGGGCCGTGTCCCACAATGCCCGTATGGACCCGGAAGCCCGTATGGACCCGGCAGTGGCCCGCGCCCTGCTCCCCACCGCGCTCGCGGAGGCCCGCGCGGGCCGGGCCGAGGGCGGGATCCCCGTCGGCGCGGCCCTCTTCGACGCGACCGGCACCCTCCTCGGCCGCGGCCGCAACCGCCGCGTCCAGGACGACGACCCCTCCACGCACGCCGAGACGGCCGCGTTCCGGGCCGCGGGCCGCCAGGCCACGTACGCCGGTACGACGATGGTGACGACCCTCGCCCCCTGCTGGTACTGCAGCGGCCTGGTCCGCCAGTTCGGGATCTCCCGGGTGGTGATCGGTGAGGCGCGGTCGTTCGACGGCGGACAGGAGTGGCTGGCCGGGCACGGGGTGGAGGTCGTGGTGCTCGACGACGCCGAATGCCGGGCGCTGATGCGGGAGTTCATCGCGGCTCAGCCGGAACTCTGGTTCGAGGACATCGGAAAGCCGCCGTACGGCAGACAGTCCGGGCCGGACTGAGTACGCGTACTCATGGCTGGCCGGAAATCGCCCAGTAGCCTCCCGGGAGGAAGATCAGCAAACGGAGGGGCGAACGGTATGTCCACACCGATCGGCGGGCCCACACGGGGCTTCTGGATCACGCCGGGCGACGTCCAGAAGGCCGGCGACTCGGCCCGCAAGGTGGCCAAGGACATCCCCGGCGAGATCAAGACCCTGTACACGCCGACGGACACGGCGGTGGCGGGTCTGGCCGGTTTCGAGACCGCCAAGGCGATCGACGACTGCCTGGAGGCATGGGCGAAGGCGCTGCGCTCGCTGGCGGGCATGGTGGAGAGCGCGGCGGACGCGGTCTCCTCCTCCAGCACGAGCTTCGCCCGGGAGGACCACGAGCGCGGGAAGTCGTTCCTGGGCTTCGGCCCGTACACGCCGTACGCGCCGGGCGTCTCGGCGCCGGGGGTGCAGGGCCCGTACGCCCCGCACCCGCCGGGGGTGCAGGGCCCGTACGCCCCGCACACCCCCTACGCGCCCGGTGTCACGATCCCGCCGGTCTCGAACGGGGGGCACTGACGCATGAGGGTCTCGCAACTGCGCGACGCCAAGCCGCTCCTGCTGACGGACGCGGGGGACGCCTGGGACAAGCTGGCGGAGACGTTCGGCACGCACACCGCCGACTGCGGCAAGTATCTGCACGCACCCTTCCAGCAGGGGAACTGGGGCGGGCTCGCCGCCGAGTCCGCCGCCGACCGGCTGGCCCGGATGCAGCGCGACCTGCTCGTGGCGAAGAGGGAACTCGACGCCGTGGGTACGGTGTTGCGGGCGTGCGGGGAGGAGTTCGCGGCGCAGCAGGGCAAGCTCGCGCACGCGATCGCGGACGCCACGGGCGCCGGGTACAGCGTCGCCGACGACGGCAAGGTCACCGCGCCGAGCGTCGACACCGCCGGCATGAAGCCCGGCGACGTGGCGATGATGCAGCGCGACCAGGCGACCCGCGCGCAGGGGTACGCCGACCGGATAGGCGACGCCCTGTCGGCGGCGCGGACGGCCGACAAGGAGTACGCGGCGGCGGTCAAGCTCTTCACGGACGCGGCCAACCGCTGCGCCAAGGGCGACTGGAGCCTGGGCTTCAGGGAGCTGGCGAAGGCGGACGAGCTCAAGGGCGAGCTGCTGCACGAGCTCGGCATGCCGGACGCGAAGGGCTCGCCCGGTTCCGTACAGACGTGGTGGGCAGGGCTCTCCCCCAGCCTCCAGGCCAAGCTGATGCAGGACTACCCGAAGGAGATCGGCAACCGCGACGGCATCCCGGCCGCGGACCGCGACAAGGCCAACCGGACGTATCTGCCGATGCTCCTGAACAGCCTGGAGGGGCAGTACGCGGGAGCGGACGGGGACGAGGCCAAGGCCCTCAAGGACAAGATCGAGGGGCTCAAGGGCATCCAGAAGCAGCTGGCGGCGGAGGGCGAGCCGCGCCCGTACCTGCTGGGCATCGGCTCAGAGGGCAAGGGCCGCGCCATAGTCTCCTTCGGCAACCCGGACACGTCGAAGAACGTCTCCGCGTACGTCCCCGGGCTGAACACCAAGCTGAGCGGCCACTTCGCGTCGGCGGACGTGGACCGCGCGCGGAACGTGGCGACCATGGCGAACAAGATGTACCCCGACACCACGACCGCCTCGGTGGTCTGGCTCGGCTACGACTGCCCGCAGCTGGACGGCTTCAAGTGGTCGGCGACGGACGTGATGAGCAAGGACGACGCGCAGGCGGGCGCACCGGCGTACGACAGGTTCCTCAGCGGCATCAGGGCCACGCACGAGTCCGGCTCACCGCATGTGACGGCGATCGGCCACTCGTACGGCTCGCTCACGGTGGGCCAGGCGACCCAGCAGCCCGGCGGCATCCCGGCGGACGACGTGGTGCTGGTCGGCAGCCCCGGGGTGGGCGTGAACAAGGCGTCGGACCTGGGGGTCGGGGCGGACCACGTCTACATAGGCGCGGCGGAGAACGACCAGGTGACGTACTTGCCCTCTCCCAACCTGCTGGAGTACGTGGCACCGGGAAGCGAATACGGCCCGAAGAAGAACTGGTTCGGCACGGACCCCGCCGACAACCACTTCGGGGGCCACCACTTCGCGGTCGCCCCCGGCAAGGACACGGGCCTGACCGGCCTGGCCAAGGGCGACCTGCCCGCACACTCGCTGTACTTCGACCCGGACGCCGGGGGTGACTCGCTGCCGAACATCGCGAGTGTGGTCACGGGCAACGGCGACAAGATCAAGACGACGGCACCGAGATGAGGCGGGGCCGGGGGGTGAGGTGCGTGGTGCTGATGGCGATGCTGGCGGCGGTGACGGCATGCGGCCCCGACGGGGCACAGTCGGGACAGACGAAGAGCGACGAGCGGGTACGAACGATGAACATGCAGCAGGCGGGCGAGGGCTCGGAGAACATCCTGGACGCGACGCTGGCGGCGATCCAGCCGCCGGTGAAGTGGGCGTACGGAGCCCCCATGCAGGAGGCGTGCAGCACGGACCTCAACGAGCCGACGGGCAAGACGACGGTCACCCGCAGCCGCAACATCCTGACGATCGTTTCCCCCCACCGCCGAGGCAACCTCCTGGGCGTGGTCCAGCGCTACTGGGAGTCGGCGGGCTTCAAGGTGACGAGCGTCCGGGACGACGGCTCCATGCCCTGGCTCCGCGCGAGCCGCGCGGACGGCTTCAGCGTGTCGCTGCAGGTGGGGAGCGTGGGGAACGTGTTCCTCAGCGCGAGTTTCGCGTGCGCGGAGGACTCGGAGATGACGTACCCGACGGGGACACCGGGGAAGCCCGGGGGGCCTCGGGTGGAGGAGCTCAAGCCGCGTGAGCGGTCGGAGTTCTGGTCGGGGGAGAGGTGAGGATGGCGGTGATCGGGTGGATCGCGGCCGGTCGGTGGCCCCCCGGCGACGCACGACCGCTTCAGACATCCGTCGGGATCCGCCACAGCGGCGTGGCCCAGCGCTCCGGCCGGTGGTCCATGAGAGGCCGACGCAGGTTATCGCGCTGTGAGTCGGGGACGTCCAGGGTCTCAGCGAGGTGACGGAACGTCGAATGAGTGACCCCGCGGCTGCGGGCCCCCGCTTCAAAAATGTCGAGCCGCGCCAGCAGGGCATCGGGGCGAAGCTCCACCAGAGACTGCTGTGAACCGGCGTGCAAGGGAGTTGTACGGAAGGGCCCGGCAGGAGGGGAAGATCTACACTGTCGGCGAGTACGGGGTGATCACTCGGCAGGTTGGAGTGAGGCGCCGGATCACGCTTTTGAGGCCCTCAGCCTGGTGAAGGACCGTCAGGTCGTCCAACGCCGAAGAGTGACCCACGACCAGGACGGCTCGGGCATATCCACCTCGTGCTCCCGCCGGCCGTCGGCGAGAGGGCACCAAAGCTCCTAGACTCGGGACGGATGCAAGAAGGGCACTCTCCTGTACGTCGAGAACGTGACTAGTCGGCAGGGGAGTTACGCTGAGAGCCACATGTGCGCCAGGCAGGCGACGGACGAAGAGGCGGCGGACCTCCATCTGGTCACGGGTTTGACAGTCCGATTGTGCATCACGTCGTCTTCGACCTTCAGGACAGGCCGTTGGAGTTCGCCGAAGCGACGTACCCGCCGAGTCGATCGGCGTCCGAACAGGATTACCCACTCGTCTGAAGGCCTCGCATTTCCGCGTTTCGCTTGCTCGTCGGCAGTTGCCAATGGCGACATCCAGTAAGTGACGAAGGCCACTTGCAGGGGGCGCGGAGTGGCAGGGCGACGGGGGGCTGGGGGAGGCTCCGTTGCCCGCTCCAGACGACCACCTCCGAATGCCCACCGAAACGGCACTGCCGGCTGCGGAAGCAGAGAGACAGAGGCAAGGCGCGAACACGGTGGCATACACGATCGAACGCTGTCCCTCCGAGGATTCCCCGCGCCTGGGCGCGATGACACTGCACCCCTACCCGCCTTCGTAAGAACAGCACGGCGGTCGTTCCGGAAGTTCATCGCTCCGTACGACGTGTCCTGCTCGGTCGACGACCGCGTGCTGCTGTCGGAACTGGTGACGAACGCCATCGTGTACGGCGAGTCGACGGAGCCCTGGACGATCCGAGTGGAGTGCTTCCGTGAGGGGGCCTCGCTTCGGGGCGAGGCACACAACCCGGGGTTCCCAGCGAGGGTAAAAATTCGCCACCCCGACGCCCACGGCCGAGGCCTCCTCCTGGTCGACGCCATCGCAGAGTCCTGGCACTGCGAGCCGGGTCGTTTGGGGGGACGGTGGTGTCTTTTTTGATGGCTGTAGCTTGGCCGGTGTGAGGGAATGTCGGTGCCCTAAGGGGGGCGGTTCGGGGACCGCAGCGTAGGGGTTGGTTGTCGTACACCCGGCCCGGATATTCGCGCGTTGTCTACTTCACATGCGAAGGTCCTTGCACCCAGTGAGGTAACTGGTTTCGGAGTCTCTGTGGCCTTGTGCAATGCGTCCCAGTGGGTTTCGGGCTTGTGCACATGGCTCCCGCGAGCTTCTGCCGTTCCGGTACTACCAACCACCAGCTGGCGAAGCGCGCGTGGAACAGCGCCTGAAAGTCCTGCTCTCCCGTTGCGCGAAGTCGCTCGGAGGCTGGCAGGCGGTCGCCGACCGCCGGATCGACGACCGGCCGGGTGCGTACGACAGACGACCGCTACTCGGCGTCCTTCTCTTCCTCCATACCGTCGAGGAGTCGCCGGGCCAGGATGGCGAGCGTTTCTCCGTCCTGGGTGGCCCAGCGTGCAGTGCCTTGATTCGAGACGGGGCGGCCTTCCCATGCGGCCAGCTCCCACATCCGTGCGATGAGCCCGCTAGGCGAGTACGCGTTGCCGTCGGCGGCCCAAACGATCGGACGTGCCCGGTTGCTGTTGGTCCACTTCGCGAGTGCCCGGCGCGGGTTCGCGTCGAGCCATGCGGCGAGCGCATCCTTCTCCGGCTGCAAGTACAGGGCCAGACGCAGGGGTGCGCCTTCGTCCAGGGCGCCGCTGTCGACGATGACGTGCACCGCGTTGGGCCTGCGGCGCTTGCGCGGCTTGCTCTCCTTGCGCCGGTACTGCGCGGCGGCGTCCTCGGCCCCGCCGCCTTCCAGGGCTGCCAGGGCCGCAGTCACGAGGTCGGCGGCCTGCGCCGGATCGGCACACACCCGCTGGAGGCTCGACCTGGTTCCCACACCGTCCAGGGCCTGTACGAGCGCCGGGACGGCGCGCTTGACTAGGTCGGCCACCTGCCCCTTCGCGTCGGCGGCCCACGTGAGCGACTGGTCCGGTTCGCCCATCCCGGCGTCCTGGGCGAGGAGTTGCCGGAACACCAGGTGGGTGATGAGGAACGTGCCGTCGTCGATGACGGCGGCCGCGCGCCCGGCGTACTGTTCGCGTTCCGCACGCAGAGCCGTGCGCACCGCCCGCATGACGTTCACGGCGTTCCACGTCTCGTACACACTGGGCACGGAGCGGAAGAGGGGGTCGTAGATACCGCTGCCACCTCGTTCCCACAGCACATCGGTAGAGCCGGACGCGACGAGCCGGGCCGCGAACCGGCTGCCGCTGTGGGCGCAGGCGAGCGCGCACGCGGCTTCCACCACTGAGCAGCCTTCGTCGTCCTGGGGTTCGAGTTCGCTGCGGCGCACGCTGTACACGAGGCCCAGTTCGGCACGGAACTCGTCGATGAGCACCGCCTGGACCGGGTCGAGGGCGATGCGGTCGCGCTCGGTGATGTGGTTCTGGCGGTTGGTCGCCTGGGTGGTGCGGTTGGCGAACTCGCTGTCCCCACCGGTGACGATGAACCGGACGGTGACCTGGGCGAGTCCGGCTTCCTCTGACTGCTGGGCGGCGTCGATGACGGAACGTACGGTTTGTGCGCCGTTCACGACACTGGCGCCGTGGGCGGTGAGGCGGACCGGGTGGCGCTCGGGGAACTTCTGCGATCCGGGCACCGCTTCCAAGGAGTCGCACAGCACGGTGACTCCGTTGTTGAAGTACCAGAAGTGGGACGGCTCACCGGTGAGGGTGTCCAGCAGCTCCTTGTTGATGGGGGTGAGCCCCAGCGGGTTGCGGATGTTGCGGACGAACAGCTCGTTGCCGTGCTCGGCCCAGGTCGCGACCTCTTCGGCCTGCATGACGCCCTCGTAGGAGAGGTATGGCGAGGGCACGCTGAACCAGGGGTGGAGCGTGGCCGTCAGCGTGACGGGTTCACTTTGCTGGTCCTTCCGGACCAGCGCGTGGATCTCCTTGGCGTGCAGAAAGTGATGGCCGACGTAGTCGCCGTGGGAGTTGAACTCCCCCTCACCGTTCTTGATGACCTGCAATACGCCCGGCGAGGGCGGCTCGGTGCCCATGAGGACGATCACTTGGGTGATCTCGGTGGTCTTCTCGCTGATGAGGTCGTGTGCCCGCTTGGCGAGGATCTGTCCGCGGGGGTTGAACTGGGCGGCCTCTCCGGAGTCGATGAGGGTCAGTCCCGCGAAGAGCTTGTGCACGGCGGCCTCGTCCGCCTTGGCCTTTCCGGTCGAACTCCACTTGGCCTGCACGAGGTAGATGTGCGCGGCCGTCTCGTCTATGGCGATGGCGTCGATGCCCTGGTCCTGGCCTCCGTCGATGACACAGTCGGCCGCATGCTCGGGGGTCCACCCCGTCATGATGCGCACGGCGTGCGCTGCCAGGGCGCGGGAGCGGAAGGCGGGCTGGGTCTGCTCCGGCGGGCGGTTGCCGAAGTCGCTGATGTCGATGAGGCCGGTGTATGTCTCGTCGAAGGCGCGCTCGACCTGGCGGACCTGGGTGGGGATGTCGGGCTGCTGGGGAATGGCGTTCATGGTGTTCCTGTCCGGCTGGCGACGAGCGCTGAAGAGGGTGCGGGCACGGGAGCTCAGTTGAGGGAGTCCAGTACGACCTGGAAGCTCCGCTGCGCGTCGCCGAGGTGGTCCACGATCGACTGCGCGATCTCGCGCGGATCACCGAAGTCGTCGGGTGCGTCGGCGAGATGCGCCTTCAGGTCGAGGCTGGCGCCGGAACTGTCCAGTATCTTCCGCACGGTGTCAGGGCCGTATCGCTTGAAGCGCGACGATTCGGTGCGCCCGGCGCGCCCCTCCTCTCCGGGCCGGTACGCCTCCAGGAACTCCGCGAAGTCCTCTTCCGTGAGAGGGTTCTCGGTGTCTGTGTGGTGAAGGTCACGGGCGTCGTACACCCACAGCTCGTCGGTGGCCGGATCCCCGTTCGGGCGCAGCACGGACTTGGTGAAGAAGAGCACGTTCGACTTGGAACCGGTGTCGTGGAACATGCCGGTCGGCAGCCGCAGCAGGGTGTGCACGTCGCAGTTCCTCAGGAGCGCCCTGCGGATTGTGGCCGCCGCTCCGCCGTGGAACAGCACACCGTCGGGGACGAAGACGGCCGCTCTGGCCCCCTGCGGCAGGGTGATCGCCAGATGCTGAAGGAAGTTGGCTGGGAGCGTGGCGTTCTGCGCCCAGAAGTCGTCCCGCTGCTCGGTGTTCGCTTCGACGTTGCTCTTGAACGGCGGGTTGCAGATGGCGACGGTGGCGGTCACGTCCCGTTCGTACCGGCGTACCAGGCGCTCCTTGGTGTCGAGTGAGTCCGCGCGCAGTATCGGTGGTACGTCGTGGAACTGACGCCCGGTGTTGAGGAGCACGTTCATCGTCGCCAGGCGGCACATCTGTACGTCGATGTCGGCGCCCGCAATGGCGGCGGCGTCCACGCGGCCCCCCTGCGCGGCCATCTCGCGGTGGGCTGCGATGAGGCTGGTGCCGACCCCGACGGCCGCGTCGACCACCCGATCCCGCGGGGTAAGGGAGAGCGCCTTGGCTATCACGGTGAGCAGGTGGGGCGGGGTGAGGAACTGGCCCGTCTCCCGCTTGGCCCGGATGTCGTCCCGGCAGTCGGCTATCAGCAGGGAGAAAGCGGAACCGAGTTCGTCCCGGGGCACATCCGACCAGCGGAACGGTTCGAAATCCTCGACGATCAGCCGTCCGAGATCCGCCATCTTGTCGGCTGGCCACGGGCGGGAGTCGTGGAAGAGGACACTCGCGATGGCCCGGCGGGGATCCTGCGGGTTCGGCTTGCCGAGTTCGGCCATCAGCCCGGTCAGGGCACGGTGCAGATCCTCACCACCGGCGAGCACGAGGCTCGGCCAGCTGCCCGCCGACGCGATCGGCGGACTCGCGAACATCCCCGTCCGCTGGGCGCGCTCATGGTCGAGTTTCAGGAAGAGCAGATACGCGATGTGCTCGGTGAACTCCAGCCGGGTCAGCCCTTTGAGGCTCGGCTTCTGTTCGAAGAACCGCTGCCAGCGCCGGAAAATCCCGTCTGCCGTCCAGTGCCCCTCCGGTCCTCTCGCCCCGATGTTGTCGCGCTCCGTCGCCATGCCCCACCCGTTCTCGAACGTCCCTGTCCGAGTGGATACGCCGACGGGCCACCCCCCTGTTCCGGCAGCATCGGATCCGGTGACGTAGCGCTCCGAGAACACATCAGATCCGGCCGATCGGGCCGCAGGCGATCAACTCCCTTCCAGGGTAGGCGCAAGGTCGGCAGCCGGGGCCCCGAGCAGTACTTTTTTCGGCCTGTCAGACCCCGCCCTCCTACTGAGCCGAAATCCAGCAGCGCATCTGCTTTCCGACGGGCGTCCGCGTGACCCGCCACTCTGGTGCGAGCAGATCGACCAACGGCAGCCCCCGCCCCGACTCCGCCTCGGGGTCGTCGAGCCGTACGCCGCCCCGCACGGGCAGCATCCGGCGGTACGGGTCGTGCAGCCTGACCCGGACGCCTCGCCCCGCGTCATCACCGCACCCGGACGACGTGACCCCCACCTCGGCGACGAGCGGAACGAAGTCACCACAGGCGCGGAACGCGTTCCCGCACAGCTCAGACATCACCAACTGCGTGGAGTACACGAGGCTTTGCTGACCCCGGTGTCGGCGAGCGTCTTGGCGATGAGGGTGCAGGTGGCGCAGAGGTAGTCGGGGGTGGCGGTGAGGTGGAGGAAGAAGCCGGAGGGGGGGTGTGGTACCAGCTGTGAGAGTGGGGCATGGGGGCTACTACGTCGGGGGCGAACTTTCTGCGCCACGAAGACTTGAGAGTGGCCACCGACTCCCTAAAATCGCAACGTTTCTACCCTAACGGGCGGAGGTTTCCCATTGCTTTCCGTCAGGGCGTGGCGCGAATGCCTGAGCCTGGACCGCGCCGCCTCTGCGATGGCGTGGCAGAGCCGGAAGATGTCGAAGATCAAGAATGCCCTATAGGCGGTCCGACCCGCCGACCTGGACAAGCTGCTCACGATCTACGGAGTGAACGAATACGAGGTCCACGACACTCTGGAGCAGCTGAGAAACGATGCACCGAAGAGGGGCTGATGGCAGGCATATTCGCAGGCCGGCGGTCCCCTTTTACGCGGACTACATCTCCCTTGAAACGGACGCCGACGTGGTCTGCTCACGGTCGCCCCTCCTGATTCCGGGGCTGTTGCAGAGCGCCGCCTACGGGCGCGAAACGATCGCCGGAATCACGACCAGACGAAGCGCCGAAGAGGTCACCGCCTTGGCGGAGGTGCGCATGGCTCGCCAATCCATGCTCAGTCGACCTGGCGCTCCTCTGGAGTTCTGGGCCTCATCCACTAGGTAGCCTTGCGTCTGCGGTTCGCGAGTCGGCCCGGCACCATGCGAGAGCAGCTGCGCAGGCTTCGCGAGACCGCGGAACTTCCCAATGTGACAGTGCAGTTGATGCCCCTCGACGCAACGCCCCATCCAGGGCTTGAAGGCGGCCTCTCGCTCACCAAGTTCCGGGCACCGCTGCCGAGCGTCGTCCTCTTCGAGAACCCCGGCGGAGCGACATACGTTGAAGGTGAAGACGCGATCCCCTTCGAGCGAGCGTACGAGCGCATTCGCGCCACCGCCTTGCCCGTCAAGGACTCACTTGTACGCATCGCCGAGCTGGAAGAAGGCTTCCGGAAGTGACCGACCGCAGAACTGAGCTGTACGACCAAGATCTCGATGGTGCCGTCTGGCGCAAGGCCACAGCTAGTGGAGCCGAGAACGACTGCGTCGAGGTCGCCGAACTGCCGCACGGCGCGCGGGCCGTACGTGATTCGAAGAACCCGGAGCGGGAACCGTTGCGGTTCACCGCGTCGGAGTGGGCCGCGTTCCGGGCGGGTGTGATCGCGGGCGAGCTCTGAGCGCGAAGAGAGGCGAAGAGCGGCGGGCCGGTGGTTCTCGGTGAACCACCGGCCCGCCTGCTGCTGGCTCTACTTCTCGTCGGCCGACGGCGGTACGTCCTTCTTCAAGGCGCGGGCCACGGCCGTGAACTGGGCCAGCGCCACTTCGAGTTCGTCCACGATCTCCTGGGCGATCACGTCCGGTGACGTGTACTCCGTGGTCGTGGCTGCAGCGGACTTGAGTACGGTGAGGTCGAGGTTGACCTTGTCCCTGGCGATCAGCTCGTCGTAGTCGTACGCGCGGAAGCGGTCACTCGGGGTGCGCTTGCTGAAGTCCGTGCCGCCGGAGTGGTACGCGGCGACGAAGTCGTCGAGGTGCTGACGGCCCAACTGGCGCTGCTTGAGCGTGAAGCGCTGGTCCGTGCGGAAGTCGTAGACCCAGAGGTCGCGCGTGCCGGGGCGGCCTCCGGTGCGTTGGCCGGTCTTGTCGAAGAACAGGACGTTGGCCTTGACGCCGTTGGCGTAGAAGATCCCGGTGGGCAGGCGCAGCAGGGTGTGGACGTCGCAGAGGTTGAGGAGGTTCCTGCGGATGGTTTCGCCGGCGCCGCTTTCGAAGAGGACGTTGTCGGGGAGGACGAGGGCGGCTCGGCCATTGGTCTTCAGCAGGTTGTAGATGTGCTGGACGAAGTTGAGCTGCTTGTTCGTAGTCGGTGCCCAGAAGTCGGTGCGGGAGGTGTACGACTCGCCGGTCACCGAGCCGACGCCGAAGGGCGGGTTGGCGAGCACGATGTCGTAGTGCCGCTTCGGGGGGCGGGCCAGGGAGTCCTGGATGGTGATGAGCGGTTTGGCCTCGGAGCTTCCGATGCCGTGCAGCAGCATGTTCATCAGGGCCAGGCGGCCAGTCTCGCGGACGAGTTCGTAGCCGGTGATCGCGCCAGTCTGGAGAGCGCGGCCCTTGTCGCCGTACAGCTCGTCCTCGTAGTTCTGAACGAGGTGGGCGTGCGCCGCGATGAGGAAGCCGCCGGTACCGCAGGCTGGGTCGGTGATCGTCTCGCCGGGCTTCGGCTGAACGCAGTCGACCATGGCGTCGATGAGCGGGCGGGGCGTGAAGTACTGGCCCGCGCCCGTCTTGCGGTCCTCGGCGCCGCGCTGGAGGAGACCTTCGTAGGCGTCGCCCTTGAGGTCCTGGTTCTCGGTGGTCCAGGTGTGGGGGTCGATCAGGTCCTTGATCAGGCGGTCAAGGACGGCCGGTTCGTGGATCTTGTTCTGCGCCTTGGTGAAGACCTCGCCGAGCATGGTGCCGCCACGCTGACCGAGGTCCTTGAGGATGAACTCGTAGTGGTCAAGCAGCGCTTCGGCGGACCGGGTCGTCAGGCTCTTCCAGTCCCGGCCCTCGGGAACGAGAGGCTTCTCGGGGGCATTGCGCCGGAAGGCGGCCGGGCGGTTGGCACGCTCGTCGGCCATCTTCAGGAAGAGGAGGTAGGTGAGCTGCTCGACGTAGTCGAGGGTGGAGACGCCGGAGTGGCGCAGCAGTTCGCAGTACGACCAGAGACGGTTGACGAGGGTGGAGGTGGAGGCCGGGGCCGCGGGAGCGGCCTTGGTCTTGGCTTCCGTCACGCGAGGGACGGGAATTGTGCCGGGTCTCGGGGCCGCGTCAGCGGGATCTTCGGGGGTCGGCTTTTCGGTGCTGCTCATCATGATGCTCACAGGGGAAGTGCTTCTTGGGTGCCGGAGGGAACCGGTCGGCCGGAGGCCTGGGGGGCGGCCGGGACAGTCGTACGGGATGCACGCTTGCGCCTGGCTGGCTTGACCTCGGCAGCCCGCTGAGCACGGATCCGATCGAGGAGGAGTGAGGCGGGCTCGTCGTCGGGGTCTTGGGGCACGAGGGTGCCCGTGAAGGCAGCACGGAAGAGGGCCTCACGAAGTTCAAGCGCCTCGCCGTTCAATCCGCGAACTTGCTCATGCAACACCGCAAGTTGCTTCGTGAACCCTGCCAGTTCATTGCACAGCGCATTCTGAACGGGCCTCGGAGGAAGCGGAATGGGGAGTTCCCTACACGTCGAAATGGCAATATTAAACTGTCCGGCAGTTGCACGAGCGGTCCGCACCAAAATCCCGATGACGTACGGTGACTGAAGTACAAATCGCAGCCACTCTGGAGAGATTTCCGGACCCGCACGAAAGGCGGCAATGGCTTGATTTATATTCCATTCGGGATGACCTCCGGGAACCACGGCCGTCTTACCCAAGGGTGGACCCACGATATTCGTTAGAACATCACCCGGCATAACCTTAGAACGCTTAAGACTCTGCTCGTGCGTTTCGCGATCGATAAAAGTTGGACGCACAGTGAAGTCAACGAAACCACGCTTTGAGATATTATAAACCTTCAGGAAAGGAATATCTCCAGCATCCCCATGCATGAGCGAAGCCTGCGGCGTCGAACCAGACACAATCGACGAGCAAACATCCTGCGCCACTCGCCATTTCCATCCCGCAGGAAGTGCGCGTAGAGATTGATAATTTATCTTCTTGCTGGACTTGATACGAATATCCTCCAGGGATTCTTTGCTCGGCTCGCATGCCAAGCCAAGAACACACCTGTCGAGCATGCTGTCCATAAGAGGTTGCTGCTTAACAAAGGCAGCTTCAACAGCTGCCTCCCCCGCCTCGACATACACCAACTGCTCGTCCAGCTTGGCGACGATGCGGCGCTGTTCAGCAAGAGGCGGGACAGCAATTACCGTATCCAGGAGTGCTTTACGGGAAACACTTGCCTGGTTCACATGGTTGTTAAGGATCGACTTAAAATATCCAGTCGCCCACATGTGCTGCAGCTGTGCTGCCAGGAACTTTCCATCCAGCCCTTCCGGGCCGCGCAGCCGAGTCATGTGGTTTGAGTAAGCGAGGGGCTCGGCAGAATCCACCCATGCTGTCTTGCCGACTAGCGCCGGACTGTTGGTATTGTTGAACAGCACATCGCCCAGTTCGACACGCCGGTCAGAGTTGTCAACGACGTAACGAGCATCCAGAGTATCCAGCACACCATTACGAGTGATGTTCATCGGACGGAGATGAAGGATTCCTTCACCATCGCGGTTGTGCTTACCGCTGGCGAATCCTGGTTGAACCTCAACACCCAATTCCCCGAGCGTCGCCCGAATCCACCCCGCAGGCAGCCCCTCCGTGACACCCCCGTCGGAGCCCGAACCCCCCAGCCCCACACCAGAGTCGGTCGTCACGCGCTCAGCTCCCTGTCCAGTTCATTGATGATGTGTTCCGCCCGTGTCCCCCCGAATTCCGCGAGGAATCCGTCCGTACCGTTGCGGGAGGTGAAAGGGGCGTAATCGAGGTCAGCGGTGTCGAAGCGTACACGCTCGGCCGTCGCCGCGGCGATGCGATCTAGCCACCAGCGCTGACGTTCGGTGAAACGCGCGCCCGCCTGTTCCTGGCGGGCGATCCAGGCCTGATAGCGCTCGCGCACAAACTCCTCGTGCGGCCGTGGAGCCGGGGCGCCCCGCTCGGCGCCGCCCGCGAGTTCGTAGCGGAGCAAGGCCAGCAGATCCGAGGCCGTGTGGTTGCGGCGGGCCTCGTCTATCACCGCCTCGCCGACCTTCTCGTACGCCTTCCACAGTCTGTCCGGGGTCCAGGCACGCGGCGGGCGGGCGATGCTGCGGGCCACGTCCCTGAGCCGGTCCATGGCGACGCCGGGCGGCACGTCTGAGCCGGCGCTGAACGCGATGGACATCGCCGCGATCTCGTCGCGGTTCTCCGCGATGTACCTGCGCCAGTCGCGGACCGTCTCCGTCGCCGTGTCCTTGTCGTCGACAGCCGCCTCCGCGCGGAGCAACTCGTCGGTGCCGTTCTCGTCGTAGAGGATGTCCTTCGCACGCCGCATCTCCAGCAGGCGGGCGCGCAGCGGTGGCGTGGCGGCGAGGGGTCGGACGGCCTGCTCGATGAGATCACGTACCGCGCGCTCGGGGTTGCGGCCCGCCCGCTCGGCGACCTCCCGGACTTCCAGCTGCCGGTCCGCCGAGACGGCGTCGACCATCCCGTGAACGATCTTCGTCAGTTCCAGCCCGCCGCTCAGGCGGTGGATCTCGGCGCGCTCCTCGTCCGTCATCTGGATGTCGAGTTTGGCAAGGCGGGCCGCGAGAGTGGAGACCTCTTCTTCCTCGATGGTGTTCGCGGCGGTCTTGCGGAGCAGCTTCTCCAGGCTGATCTGCTTGTCGGTGTGGCGTTCCAGCGGAGCCGCGTCGACCTTCGGTTTCTTCGTCACGCCGACCGCATCGACGATCACGAACCGGGTCTTGGGGCCGACACCAGGGGTGACCTTCTCGAAGTCGGTGAGCGACAGGGTCCGGGCACCACGGCCCTTCATCTGCTCGAAGTACGCCCAGCTCTTGACGTCCCTGAGGAACAGCAGGCATTCCAGCGGCTTGACGTCCGTGCCCGTGGCGATCATGTCGACGGTGACCGCGATACGCAGCTCCGGGAGGTTGCGGAAGGCCGCGAGGCGCTCGGCAGCGTTGCGGGCCGCGCTGGTGATCTTCGCGCAGAAATCGTTGCCCTTGCCGAAGACGTCTCGGACGACCTCGACGATCTCCTCCGCGTGGTTGTCATTCTTGGCGAAGACCAGCGTCTTGGGCACGTACACCTCGTTCCACCGCAGCGCGCCCGTGACCAGGTCGTGTTTGGCTCGCTCGGGGAAGATCTCCGTGAACAACCGGTCGCGGAACGTCTGGACGACCGTACGCAGCTGGTCCTTGCTGATGACGCCGACACCGACCTGGTTGGCGCCGTACTCGATGTCCTCGTCGATGTCCTCGTAGCGCTGGCGGCGGGTGCGGCGGTCGCGGACCGGGATGATGCCGTGCGCGATGACGCCGCCCTCGGCCGTTATCCGCGTTTCGATCTCGTAGACGGAGAAGTCGACGTTGACGCGGTCGGCCACCGCCTCCTGGTAGGAGTACTCGCTGACCAGGTTGCCGTTGAAGTAGCCGAAGGTCTGGGCGACGGGCGTGGCGGTCAGGCCGACGATGGGGGCGTCGAAGTATTCGAGGACGGAGCGCCACTTGCCATAGATGGAGCGGTGACACTCGTCGACGACGATGAGATCGAAGGCCTCCGGGGGGATGTCCGCGTTGTAGCCGACCTCGATGCCGCCCGGCACGTTGACCTCGTAGTCGATCTCACCGTCACCTCGTTCGGCGCCCGGCAGACTCGCGCCCGTAAGCTCCATGTAGAGGCGCTGGACGGTGGAGATGACGACCTTGGAGGAGGCGAACATGCCCTCCGCGCCGAGGCGCTGGACGTTGTAGAGGTCAGCGAACTTGCGGTCGGTGTCGGGGGTCTTGAAGTTCTCGAACTCGGCGAAGGCTTGCACACCGAGGTTGTTGCGGTCGACGAGGAACAGGACACGCTCGGCACGCGCGTGCTTGAGCATCCGGTACGAGAACGTCACCGCCGTGAACGTCTTGCCCGCGCCGGTGGCCATCTGGACGAGGGAACGGGACTGGCCCATCCCCTGCTGGCCTTTGCCGAACGCCACCGAGTTCTCCACGCCAAGTACCGCCTCGATCTGCGCCGGGCGCAGCGGTCGTTCGTCGAGGTCGGGCATGCGCCACCGCAGCCGGGCCCGGTAGCTGGGGGCCTGCTCGTCCTCCTCTGCCTGGCGGATCCAGCGGGCGAGTGTGCGCGGCTGGTGGAAGGAGAAGATACGGCGGGTACGGGAGTCCGGGTCGAGCACGGACCGGAAGCGGGTCTCGCCGCCGTCGCTGACGTACCGGAACGGGAGCGGGGTACGCCATGCGTTGAGGCGCTGCTCGGCGTCGGTGAGGTGGTCGGCGTAGCCGTCGGCCTGTGCCTCGGCGGCGGACAAGTCGGCGCCCTCGCGCTTGGCCTCGATGACACCGACGAGCTTGCGGTCGACGTAGAGGGCGTAGTCGGCGCGGCCCTTGGCGGTGGTGACCTCGCGGACGGCGACGCCGTTGCCCCGCCGGTCGCCCTGGACGTGGAGATTGAGGTTCGCGCCGCCGTCCTGAACGTCCCAGCCGGCCGCCGCGAGCATCGCGTCGAGTCGCTTGCGGACCTGCACTTCGGTGAGAGGCTCGCGGGAGGCCTGCTCCGCGTTGTCGAGGAGGCGGGCGCGCTCGGCGACTGCGGCTGACGCGGCGGCCCGGCCGGTGGTGTCGGCGCGTCGGCGGCCGATCTGAGTGGCCTCTGCGGCGGCCTGGAACTCCTTGAGCTGGTCCTGCATGGCCGCGACTGCACGGGCCAGCTCCTCACGCTCGGCCTGCGCCTGAGCTAGCTCGCGCTCGACGGCAGTCCGGGCAGCCTGCTCGGCCTGGGCCTGGGATGCCTGGTCGCGGTAGCTGACACGGGCCTCTTCCAGGTCTTTGCGGGCCCGGGCGACATCCTGGAGCAGGCGCTCGTTCTCGGCGGCCGAGGTGCGCTCAGGGCTAGGCGGCACGAACGGCAGTTGCTCGCGCGAGCCGGTGAGCAGCCGGTGGTACCAGGTCCCGAGACGGAAACAGGTGCGCAGCGCACGGAAGGCATCGTCGGCCCTGTCGAGTCCCGAATGGTTCGCCTCGTTGCCGAGGGTGCGCACCTCGTGGAAGGCTGCGCCCACGTCGCCGTGGAGGTAGCCCTCCCTGTCCAGTGCCCTCAGCCGGTCGAACTGAGTACCGCCTTCCACCCGGACGCGGGCCCGGCTGATCAGATCGGTCGCCATGGCCTCCGCGAACTGGCGGGATTTGATGAGGGACGTGTTCGGGTCGCTGAAGACCTGGCTCTCGGCAGCGGTTCCGTATGCGACGAGCAGCGGAAGATGCGGCAGCAGGAACCCGAAGTTGCGGGACTGCCCGGCCAGCCGTACCAGTCGGGGGTCTGGTGACTGGGACGCCCCGCTTGCGCTGCTCATGGGGTGGTACCGCCTCTCCAGGAGTGTAAAGGTCGTCGTTGTGTGCAGCGTGATCGCCCGTCGAGCCTAACCGGCGGCCGGTCGTCTGTGCTGGTATTCGGCACGACAGCTCCAGCTGGCGTGACCTGACTCCCCTCACTATCGAAATGCCACGCACAGCGCTCGACCCGAACCGCCGCCGGTGGATTGACGTTGGAGCTGGGGAGAGCATCCAGGAAGTGCGAGCCGGACCGATCAGGAAGGCCGAGCCGCATAGCCAATCTCTCCACGTAACCAGGGGAGTGACATGCTCGCCCATTGGGCCAGCACACTGCGGCCCGGCGCTTGGAAGATGCGAGCACGTGTTGTTGGGCCGGACCCATCGACCCCTGCGGCCGCCGTGCCGGGCTACCGAGTGCCACTGCCGCCTGTTGCCGTCGCCGTCGGAGGCGGCTGGGTTTTGGCAATGCTGTACATTCACCCTTCCCCGCGCGAACCGTCAGATTGTGCCTATGGATGACCCGCCAAAGCCCAGTGCAGCCCTTCGCTAACATCTGTCCGCCACAGATACCCCGGTACCGGCCGATGCGGTCGTCACCCTCCTGCTCGAAGCGTTCAACGAGCTTTCAGGGGTAAACCTCGCCGACGTATCAGGCGAGAGCTTTTGCCTTGAGTAAGACGCCCCCGGCGGCATGTAAAGCGGTCAAAGTTTACGAAGCGCGCGAAGTCCTAATAGGTATCCGCCACTAGGAGACGTCGGTTAATTTCAGTCTGCGACTGCTTCACCCTGTTGTGGGTGGCACATGGTCAAGGGAAGTTCCCTTCTTGCGGTGCACCTCAGGTAGCCGGATCACCTTCAGCCCTAGCTGCTGTGCAGGCAAGCGCATGCCGATGTCGTCGGTAAGCACGCGGGCACCAGTTGCCGGATGGAGATTCTCTCGGTCAGCGGCGCAGCGCAAAATGGCGAGGTCTGTATCACCGTCACGGTCATCGGTGTCAACCCATACTTCGAGCGTGACGCCTTCGCGGAGGTGTACGGGTTCCCCGGGGAGGCTGTCCTTGAAAACGCGCTCCAGGTAACGAATTGCTGTAGCGGCTTTGCGGCAAAATCACCTTGACCGTACTTTTGCTTGTCCAATTACTCGATCACCCGTAGAGGTATGACAAGCCGGGTCAGGCTGATCTTTTCATCCTGAGCTTTGAAGACGTCGCGCCACAGGATGTCTCCTGGCTGTTGCCAGTGGTTGAGCATGTTGGTGTCGTAGACAACCGGCAGGCCAGGCCGGGCTACAAGCATCTTCAGCCCTTCCATCTCTTTGCGTGCTCGCTCGAGTGCCTTCATTTGGTTCTCGATCTCCGTCGAGAGGGCCTGGTTGCGCGCGCGCTGAGTGCGCGCCATGTAGTGGGCTAGGTCTGGATCGCTCGTCCACCTGCTTTTTTCTAGGGCGGCTGTTCCGCCCGCGAGCAGGTTCCAGTACGCCACGGAGTGGAGACCAGCAGCGAGGTCTGGGGCTGCGAAAGCTTGCTTCAGCGCGGGATAGGTGTCGTGAACAGCATCGATGTAGCGCGATAGAAGTCCTGCGAGCCCCGAGCGTTGCCCCATATCGTCTCGGCGCGACGAAGTGTGTCGTCGGCGTTCTCCACGGTGATCCCCGGATTCAGTCTCATCCGGGGATGCTGGCAGACGGGAGGCTCGGGCGGGCCACGGCGAGTGAGCTCTGTGCAGGCGACGTGCCGTGATGCTTCGAGATCCCGTCCACGCCTCGTCCACAGGCCTCGGCATACGGCCGCTCCGGGCGGCATACGTCTATGCCTACACATACGCAAAGACCCCGGCCTCAGCGTTTCCGCTGGTGACGGGGTCTTTGGACACCTCGTAAGGGGTGCCCCCGGCAGGATTCGAACCTGCGCACACGGCTCCGGAGGCCGTTGCTCTATCCCCTGAGCTACGGGGGCGTTCACCGCGCTTGGCGGCGACGGGTTGAACACTACCAGCTCTCGTGGGGTGGCTGTGAACAGGTATTTCGCGTCGTCCGGCGGGGCGGGGTCCCCCGCAGGGGGCGGAAGTGGGGAAAACCCGGACGCGGCGACGGTCGCGGACCTAACCTCGAGATGTGTCAGGCGTGTCCGGCCGGGTGCTTGTTGTCGACGACAACAAGGTCATCCGGCAGTTGATCAGGGTCAACCTCGAGCTGGAGGGCTTCGAGGTCGTGACCGCGGCCGATGGTGCCGAGTGCCTGGAAGTGGTGCACCGGGTCTGTCCGGATGTCATCACTCTGGACGTCGTGATGCCACGGCTCGACGGGTTGCGTACGGCCGCGCGGTTGCGGGCGGACGCGCGTACGCGGCATCTGCCGCTCGCCATCATCAGTGCCTGTACGCAGTACGAGGTCGAGACCGGGCTCGCGGCCGGTGTGGACGCGTTCCTGGCCAAGCCCTTCGAGCCGGCCGAGCTGGTCAAGGTCGTACGGCAGCTGATGCACCGGGAGGCCCCGCCGTCCACCGACGGCAACAGGCAGCCGCAGCCCGGACGAGCCGGGCGGGCGGCCGGGACGAGCCGCGGCTGAGCGGTGGAGGCAGTACGCCCCGGCATGGGCGGGGGCGCCCCACACCGGTCCCGCCACCCCCGGCCCCGCCGCACCCCGCACTCCCGCGCCCCGGCACGGAGCCCCCCGGCCCCGCCGCACCAAGCGAGGGCGCACCCCCACACCAGTGCCGCCATCTCCGGCCCCGCCGCGCCCCCCAACCCCCCCCGCCCCCCCGGAGGCCCCCGCCCACATCCCGAAACCGATTCGCCGCCCCACCCCCCCTCTCCCATACGCTTGGCCCGTGACCCCCGCAGAGCTCTCCCGTACCGTCGTGCGTGCCGTGCGCAGCGTCGTCGACGAGGGTGTGCTGTGTGTGGTCGTGCCCGATGACGTCAAGGTCGAGCGGCCCCGGCCGGGTGGGGGCGGGGACTACGCCAGTGCCGTCGCGCTGAAGCTCGCCGCCGCCTCCGGGCTCGCCCCCCGCGCCGTCGCCGAGGCCCTGCGCGGGCACCTCACCGGCGCCCCCGGGGTCGCGCGCGTCGACATCACCGGGCCCGGGTTCCTCAACTTCACCCTGGACGCGGAAGACGGCCCCCACGACCTCGTACGTCAGGTCCTCGCCCTCGGCCCGCGCTACGGGTACGGCGACTCCCTCGCCGGGCAGCACACCTCCTTCGCCCCCGTTGGCGAGCCCCGCGCCCGCGCCGTCACCTCCGTCGTCGTCGAGCTGCTGCGCTCACAGGGCGCCACCGCCGAGATCACCCCGTACGGGAGTGAGCGGCTCCACGTCCTCCCGGACCCGGAGACCGCCCACCTCGCCGATCCCGACGCCGCCCGCTGGGCCTACCTCCGCGCCGCCGCCCACGACCGGCCCGCCCCCGCCGCCGAGCTCCTCGCCCAGCGCGACAGCAATCCGTACTTCCGGGTCCGGTACGCGTACACCCGCACGCGTGCCCTCACCCGCAACGCCCACGACCTGGGCTTCACCAGCGCCCCGGGCGACCTGGGCAGCACCGAAGGCGCCCCCGGCGCCACCCACCGCGCCCCCGAGCGCGCCTCGGGCGGCCTCGGCCTCCCCGAAAGCGCCCCCGGCGGCCTGAGGGCCACCCGTCGCACCCCGGATCGCGCCCCCGGCGCCACCCACCGCGCCCCGGAGCGCGCCTCGGGCGGCCTCAGCCTCCCCGAAAGCGCCCCCGGCAACCTGAGGGCCACCCGCCGCACCCCGGATCGCGGCCCCGGCGCCACCCACCGCGCCCCGGGCGAAACCGGTACCCCGGACACCGCCACCCCCCTCCTCACCCACCTCGCCGACCACCCCACCGTCCTCCTCCGCGCCGCCCGCCTCGCCGCCCCCGACCGGCTCGCCCGGCAGCTCGAAGCCCTGGCCGATGGCGTCCTCGACTTCCAGCACTGCGTTCTTCCGCTCGGGGACGAGAAACCCTCGGCCGCCCACCGTGCCCGGCTCGCGCTCGCCGAAGCCGTCGGGGCGGTGCTGGCCGGTGGCCTGTCCCTGTTCGGCATTCGCGTACCCGAATATTTGTGAGAGTTGAGAGACAGCATGAGCCGTTCCGCACATCCCGCCGGGCCCCGTCACGCCGACGTCTTCCCCGAGGGGCATTACTCCGCGCCGCCCGCCGACCTCAACTCCCTTGATCCGAAGGTCTGGTCGCAGACCGTTGGACGCAACGACGACGGAGTCGCCACCGTCGCCGGGCTCGATGTCGCCTCGCTCGCCGAGGAGTTCGGCACCCCCGCCTACTTCCTCGACGAGACCGACTTCCGCGCCCGCTGCCGCGCCTGGGCCGACGCCTTCGGCAAGGACGCCGATGTCTTCTACGCCGGGAAGGCGTTCCTCTCGCGTGCCATTGTGCGGTGGCTCCATGAGGAAGGGCTCAATCTCGACGTCTGCTCCGGCACCGAGCTCGCCACCGCCCTTTCCGCCGGAATGCCCGCCGAGCAGATCGCTTTCCACGGGAACAACAAGTCCGAAGACGAAATCCGGCGGGCCGTCGAGGTCGGTGTCGGGCGTATCGTCCTCGACTCCTTCCAGGAGATCGTCCGCGTCGCCCACATCGCGCAGAGCCTCGGCAAGCGCCAGCGCGTCCAGATCCGCGTGACCGTGGGCGTCGAGGCGCACACCCATGAGTTCATCGCCACCGCTCACGAAGACCAGAAGTTCGGGATCGCGCTCGCGGGCGGGCAGGCCGCCGAGGCCGTTCGCCGTGCCCTCAAGCTCGACGGGCTCGAGCTCATCGGCATTCACTCCCACATCGGGTCCCAGATCTTCGACATGGCGGGTTTCGAGGTCTCCGCCCGGCGTGTGGTGCAGCTGCTCGCCGAGGTGCGGGACGAGCACGGGGTCGAGCTGCCCGAGATCGACCTCGGTGGCGGCCTCGGCATCGCGTACACCTCCGACGACGACCCCAGCGAGCCGCACGAGATCGCCAAGGCGCTCAACGAGATCGTCAGCCGCGAGTGCGAGGCCGCCGGGCTGCG
Organism: Streptomyces sp. NPDC023838; assembly: GCF_040639555.1. Classification (NCBI taxonomy): domain Bacteria; kingdom Bacillati; phylum Actinomycetota; class Actinomycetes; order Kitasatosporales; family Streptomycetaceae; genus Streptomyces; species Streptomyces sp. NPDC023838. The sequence continues at coordinate 33,437 of NZ_JBFAAD010000033.1, read as the reverse complement.
TACGCCGCGTATCTCCGTCGAGCCGGGGCGCGCCATCGTCGGGCCCAGCGCCTTCACGCTGTACGAGGTCGGGACCATCAAGCCGCTGGACGGGCTGCGGACCTATGTGAGCGTCGACGGGGGGATGTCCGACAACATCCGTACCGCCCTGTACGACGCCGAGTACTCCGTCTCCCTCGTCTCGCGCACTTCCGACGCCGAGCCGATGCTGGTACGGGTCGTGGGCAAGCACTGCGAGAGCGGCGACATCGTCGTACGGGACGCGTTCCTGCCCGCCGACCTGGCGCCCGGTGATCTCATCGCGGTGCCGGCCACCGGGGCGTACTGCCGGTCCATGGCCAGCAACTACAACCACGCCCTGCGCCCGCCCGTCGTCGCCGTCCGCGACGGTGAGGCGCGGGTGATCGTGCGGCGCGAGACCGAGGAAGATCTCCTGCGGCTCGACGTCGGATGACGAAACAAATTGAATAGATCGATGAATAGATAGTGGAATATGTGTCTCAGGATCCGGACGGAGGGGGGAAATCTCCGTCCGGTGAGTGAGACTGGTTGGCATTCAAGCTGGTAGAAGGAGACGAGGTCGGATGATGCGTACGCGTCCGCTGAAGGTGGCGCTGCTGGGCTGTGGAGTGGTCGGCTCAGAGGTGGCGCGCATCATGACGACGCACGCCGACGACCTCGCGGCGCGCATCGGCGCGCCCGTCGAGCTCGCCGGTGTCGCCGTGCGCCGGCCCTCCAAGGTGCGCGAGGGCATCGACCCCGCCCTCGTCACCACTGACGCCACCGCTCTCGTCAAACGCGGCGACATCGACGTCATCATCGAAGTCATCGGTGGCATCGAGCCCGCTCGTACCCTCATCACCACCGCCTTCGAGCACGGCGCCTCCGTCGTCTCCGCCAACAAGGCGCTGCTCGCCCAGGACGGCGCCGCGCTGCACGCCGCCGCCACCGAGCACGGGCGGGACCTGTACTACGAGGCGGCGGTCGCCGGCGCCATTCCGCTCATCCGGCCGCTGCGCGAGTCGCTCGCCGGTGACAAGGTCAACCGGGTGCTCGGCATCGTCAACGGCACGACCAACTTCATCCTCGACAAGATGGACTCCACGGGCGCCGGGTACCAGGAGGCCCTCGACGAGGCCACCGCCCTCGGCTACGCGGAGGCCGACCCGACCGCCGACGTGGAGGGCTTCGACGCCGCCGCCAAGGCCGCCATCCTCGCCGGGATCGCCTTCCACACCCGGGTCCGCCTCGACGACGTCTACCGCGAGGGCATGACCGAGGTCACCGCGGCGGACTTCGCCTCGGCGAAGGAGATGGGCTGCACCATCAAGCTGCTCGCCATCTGCGAGCGGGCCGCGGACGGCGGCTCCGTCACCGCCCGGGTGCACCCCGCGATGATCCCGCTCGACCACCCGCTGGCCTCCGTACGCGGCGCGTACAACGCCGTCTTCGTCGAGGCGGAGGCCGCCGGACAGCTGATGTTCTACGGGCCCGGCGCGGGCGGCGCGCCGACCGCCTCCGCGGTCCTGGGCGACCTGGTGGCGGTCTGCCGCAACCAGCTCGCCGAGTCCACCGGCCCCGGTGAGTCCGCGTACACCCAGCTGCCCGTGAGCCCCATGGGCGACGTGGTGACGCGCTATCACATCAGCCTCGACGTGGCCGACAAGCCGGGCGTGCTCGCCCAGGTGGCCACGGTCTTCGCCGAGCACGGCGTCTCCATCGACACCGTGCGGCAGTCGGGCAAGGACGGCGAGGCCTCCCTCGTCGTCGTGACCCACCGCGCGGCCGACGCGGCCCTCACCGGGACCGTGGACGCCCTGCGCAAGCTCGACACCGTGCGGGGTGTCGCCAGCATCATGCGTGTTGAAGGGGAGTAACGAGCAATGACCCACCAGTGGCGCGGAATCATCGAGGAGTACCGGGACCGGCTCCCCGTCTCCGCTACGACCCCGGTCGTCACCCTCCGCGAGGGCGGCACGCCGCTCGTGCCCGCGCAGGTGCTCTCCGAGCGCACGGGCTGCGAGGTCCACCTCAAGGTCGAGGGCGCCAACCCCACCGGGTCCTTCAAGGACCGGGGCATGACCATGGCGATCAGCCGGGCCAAGGAGGAGGGCGCGAAGGCGGTCATCTGCGCCTCCACCGGCAACACCTCCGCCTCCGCGGCCGCCTACGCGGTACGGGCCGGCATGGTGTGCGCCGTCCTGGTGCCGCAGGGCAAGATCGCGCTCGGCAAGATGGGCCAGGCGCTCGTGCACGGCGCGAAGATCCTCCAGGTGGACGGGAACTTCGACGACTGTCTGACGCTGGCGCGCAGCCTCTCCGACAACTACCCGGTGGCGCTGGTCAATTCGGTCAACCCGGTCCGTATCGAGGGCCAGAAGACCGCCGCGTTCGAGATCGTGGACATGCTCGGCGACGCGCCCGACATCCATGTGCTTCCCGTCGGCAACGCCGGCAACATCACGGCGTACTGGCGGGGGTACCGGGAGTACGCGGCGGACGGCGTGTCCACCCACGCGCCCCGCATGTGGGGCTTCCAGGCGTCCGGTTCGGCGCCGATCGTGCGCGGTGAAGTGGTCAAGGACCCGTCGACGATCGCCACCGCGATTCGCATCGGCAACCCCGCGTCCTGGCAGTTCGCGGAGGCCGCGCGCGATGAATCGGGCGGTCTCATCGACGAGGTGACGGACCGTGAGATCCTGCGGGCCTACCGGCTCCTGGCCGCCCAGGAGGGCGTCTTCGTGGAGCCCGCGTCGGCCGCCTCGGTCGCCGGTCTGCTCAAGGCCGCCGAACAGGGTCTGGTCGACCCCGGACAGAAGATCGTCTGTACGGTCACCGGCAACGGCCTCAAGGACCCGGACTGGGCCGTCGCGGGTGCTCCGCAGCCGGTCACGGTGCCGGTGGACGCGGCGGCCGCGGCCGAGCGCCTCGGTCTGGCGTAGGCAAAACCCGTACAACGTCGTGCAACTCGGCACGTAGGGGCGCAGGGGGCTCGCGACACGCATCGTGCGCCTCCTGTGCGCCCTATGTCGCCACTGAACCTTCCTTCGATAGGCTGTACTCAACCCGCCCCGCCGCATATGCCGCGGTGCAGTTGCCCACGTGGCCGTCGGGTGTTGGGTACTTCTTCGAAAATCCCGCAGCAGTCTCACAAGGAGAGTCATCAGAGCGATGGCCGGTCCCGCATTCCGCGCCGCCGCCGTACGGGTGCGCGTCCCCGCCACCAGTGCCAACCTCGGCCCGGGCTTCGACTCCCTGGGCCTGTCACTGGGGCTCTACGACGACGTGGTGGTCCGCGTCGCCGACTCCGGCCTGCACGTCGACATCGCGGGCGAGGGCGCCGAGACGCTGCCCCGCGACGAGAGCCACCTCCTCGTACGGTCGCTGCGTACCGCGTTCGACCTGCTCGGCGGGCAGCCGCGCGGCCTCGAAGTCGTCTGCGCCAACCGCATTCCGCACGGCCGGGGCCTGGGCTCCTCGTCGGCCGCCATCTGCGCCGGCATCGTCGCGGCGCGCGCGGTGACGATAGGCGGCGACGCCAGGCTCGACGACGCCGCGCTGCTTGAGCTGGCCACCGAGATCGAGGGCCACCCCGACAACGTCGCGGCCTGTCTGCTCGGCGGGTTCACGCTCTCCTGGATGGAGGGGGGAGCGGCGCGGGCCATCAGGATGGATCCCGCGGATTCCATCGTTCCGGTGGTCTTCGTCCCGGGCAAGCCGGTGCTGACGGAGACCGCCCGGGGGCTGCTGCCGAGGACCGTCCCGCATGTGGACGCGGCGGCCAACGCCGGACGCGCGGCCCTGCTCGTGGAGGCGCTGACCAGGCGCCCCGAGCTGCTGCTCCCGGCCACCGAGGACCGGCTCCACCAGGAATACCGGGCACCCGCGATGCCCGAGAGCGTGGCGCTGGTCAACCGGCTGCGGGCGGACGGTGTCCCCGCGGTCATCTCCGGCGCGGGACCCACGGTCCTGGCGCTGGTCGAGGACGGTGCGGCCGACAAGGTCGCACGGCTGGCGGGCGAGGGGTGGGCCGCGAACCGGCTCCGCCTCGACGCTTCGGGCGCGAGTGTCCTGCCACTGGGCTCCTAGAGCCCCGGGGGCGGGACGCGCGGCTTGCCGGTGAACGAGAGGGGGAATGTTTGTTGGATCCGGTAGTGTTAACCTCAAGTCTGCATCGGTCGTCATTGTGGCGCGGTGCTTCGTGTCCCCTTCAGGGACCGCCTTTCTTCCGGGAGCCTCCCAAACTGCCTGCGCAGCCTGCCTGAGCAGTTTCCGAGCACGCTCCGGAACCCGGCACGACACCCCCCGCTTTTCCCAGGGGGCCGAGTAGGGGAACTCGGGCCGGACCCCACGCACGTTCATCTCTCCGCCGTACGCGGCGGACCACCGCCCCGGCACGGTCAGTGACCCCAGGTCACGGGCCATGTTCGGACAGCACAACCGGTCGCCGAGCCAGACAGGCCGACGTCCGCTCCAGGGAAGGACCCTTCGTGAGCGACACCACCGATCTGATGGGCGTGACAGCCGACACTTCTGTCGGCGACGCCGCGCCCGCCGCAGGTGCTGCCTCGGGCACCACCTCACGGCGCCGCCGCTCCGGCACCGGCCTCGACGGCATGGTCCTGGCCGAGCTGCAGCAGGTCGCGTCCGGCCTCGGCATCAGGGGCACCGCGCGGATGCGCAAGAGCCAGCTGATCGAGGTCATCAAGGAGGCGCAGGCCGGTTCCGGCTCCGCCGCCCCGGCCAAGGGCGCCGACGCGGCCGAGACCAAGCCCAAGCGCCGCGCCACCTCCAAGGCCCGTACGGGTGACGAGGCCGCCGAGAAGCCGGCCGCCCAGCAGCAGATCGAGATCCCCGGCCAGCCGGCCGGGGGCGCCGCCCAGGCCGAGCGGAGCCGAGAGCTCGGGGGAGACGAGCAGCCCGTGGGCGAGCGCCGTCGCCGGCGCGCCACCGCGGCCGCCGGCTCGCCGGAGTCGGCGACCGCCGTCGCCGAGCCGCAGACCGCCAAGGCCGAGGCCAGGACCGACGTCCGGGACGGGCAGAAGACCGACGCCCAGCCCGAGACCAAGGCCACCGAGGCCGTCGACGGCGCCGAGGGCCGGCGCGAGCGCCGCGACCGCGGCGAGCGCGGTGGCGAGCGGGGCGACCGCCAGGGCCGCCAGCGCGGCGACCGCGACCGTGACCGCGGCGAGCGGGGCGAGCGGGGCGAGCGGGGCGAGCGCCGCGGCAAGGGCGACGACCAGCAGGGCCAGGGCGGCCAGCGCCAGCAGCGCCAAGGCGGCCAGGGCCAGCAGAACAACGGTCCGCAGGACGACTTCGACGACGAGGGCCGCCGCGGCCGCCGTGGCCGTTACCGGGACCGCCGCGGCCGCCGCGGTGGCCGCGAGGAGTTCGGCGCCGAGCCGCAGGTCGCCGACGACGACGTGCTGATCCCCGTCGCGGGCATCCTGGACATCCTCGACAACTACGCGTTCATCCGGACCTCCGGCTACCTGCCCGGCCCGAACGACGTGTACGTCTCGCTGGCCCAGGTCCGCAAGAACGGTCTGCGCAAGGGTGACCACGTCACCGGCGCGGTCCGCCAGCCCAAGGACGGCGAGCGCCGCGAGAAGTTCAACGCGCTGGTCCGTCTGGACTCCGCGAACGGCATGGCGGCCGACTCCGGCCGCGGTCGCCCGGAGTTCAGCAAGCTGACGCCGCTGTACCCGCAGGACCGGCTCCGGCTGGAGACCGACCCGGGCGTGCTGACCACGCGGATCATCGACCTCGTGTCGCCGATCGGCAAGGGCCAGCGCGGTCTGATCGTGGCCCCGCCGAAGACCGGCAAGACCATGATCATGCAGGCGATCGCCAACGCGATCACGGTCAACAACCCCGAGTGCCACCTGATGGTCGTCCTGGTCGACGAGCGTCCGGAAGAGGTCACCGACATGCAGCGGTCGGTCAAGGGCGAGGTCATCTCCTCGACCTTCGACCGCCCGGCCGAGGACCACACCACGGTCGCCGAGCTCGCCATCGAGCGCGCCAAGCGCCTCGTGGAGCTGGGCCACGACGTGGTCGTGCTGCTCGACTCGATCACCCGTCTGGGCCGTGCGTACAACCTGGCGGCCCCGGCCTCCGGGCGCATCCTGTCCGGTGGTGTCGACTCGACCGCGCTCTACCCGCCGAAGCGCTTCTTCGGTGCCGCGCGCAACATCGAGGACGGCGGCTCGCTGACCATCCTCGCCACCGCGCTCGTGGAGACCGGCTCGCGCATGGACGAGGTGATCTTCGAGGAGTTCAAGGGCACCGGCAACATGGAGCTCAAGCTCGACCGCAAGCTCGCCGACAAGCGCATCTTCCCGGCGGTGGACGTGGACGCGTCCGGCACCCGTAAGGAAGAGATCCTGCTCGGCAGCGACGAGCTCGCGGTGGTCTGGAAGCTGCGCCGGGTGCTGCACGCGCTCGACCAGCAGCAGGCGATCGAGCTGCTCCTGGACAAGATGAAGCAGACGAAGTCGAACGCCGAGTTCCTGCTCCAGATCCAGAAGACGACCCCGGGCAACGGCAACGACTGACCGTCACCGCCGCGACCTGCGCGAAACGCCCCCGGCACCTGGGTGCCGGGGGCGTTTCCCGTACCCGGGAGGGCATCCGGGGCGTACGAGAGCTTCACCACACGCGCCGGGCGCTCTTAAGGCCTTCTTAGAACCCTGTGCAACCCTTCTTGGTGCTTCTCCGTCTGACAAGTGTCGACAAACCGTGCCTGACAGACACGGCGGGGGGTACCAGGAGCGGCAGCGAGGACTGAGGAGACCATGGCCGAGCAGAGCGAGAGCGGCAGCGCCCGAATATCCGGCGGTGGCCGTGGCAGGCGCCGCAAGCGTCCCACCACGCGCCGCCGCGCGGTGAAGATAGCGGCCTGGTCCGCGGCGGGCGTGGTCGTGGCCGGCGGGACCGGCCTGGGGTACGTCTACTTCAAGCTGAACGGCAACATCAAGGGCGTCGACATCAACGCCCAGCTCGGCACCGACCGTCCGCAGGACGTCGACAACGGATCCATGGACATCCTCGTCCTCGGCTCCGACTCGCGGGCCGGCGCCAACAAGGAGTACGGCCAGGACGACGGCGGTGCCCGCTCCGACACCGCGATGGTCGTCCACGTGTACGAGGGCCACAAGACGGCGAGCGTCGTCTCCATCCCGCGCGACACCCTGATCACGCGCCCCTCCTGCACCACCACGGACGGCAAGAGCGACCCCGGCGGCAAGCGCCAGATGTTCAACACGGCGTACGAGGTCGGCGGCCCGGCCTGCGCGGTCAAGACGGTCGAGCAGATGTCCGGCATCCGTATGGACCACTACATCGAGGTCGACTTCACCGGCTTCAAGAAGCTCATCGACGAGCTCGGCGGGGTGCCCGTCACCACCGCGAAGCCGATCAAGGACAGCAAGAGCCATCTGGACCTGCCGGCCGGCAAGCACACCCTCAACGGCGAACAGGCCCTCGGCCTGGTCCGCACCCGGCACGGCGTCGGCGACGGCTCCGACCTCGGCCGCATCCAGCTCCAGCAGGCGTTCATCAAGGCGCTGATCGGGCGGGTCAAGGGCGTGGGCGTCTTCACCAGCCCCACCAAGCTCTACGGGCTCGCGGACGCCGCCACCAAGGCGATCACCACCGACTCCGACCTGAACTCGATCAACAAGCTGATCGGCTTCGGCAACGGGCTCAAGGGACTGGGCGCGGACGACGTCCACATGATCACCCTGCCGGTGATGTACGACCCGGCCGATCTCAACCGCGTACTGCCGCAGCAGGCCCACTCCCGGCAGGTCTGGGACGCCCTGCTGAAGGACCAGCCGATCCCGGCCTCCGCGACCGAGGACTCGGCGGGTGACAAGGGTGACGTCGGTGCTGTGGTGAAAACCGGCTGACCTGCTGGTTCGCCGGGCGGGAACGGGCGTGGAATAGATCGGGGCCGACCCCGGTTTTGGGAGATACGCCCAGTCCTGGCAGACTGGTACGTCGGCCCCGGTTCACGTGCGCGCATTCCCGCGCGGACGACCCGGAGCCCTCCCTGAACTAGGAGAAACCCTTGAAGCGCGACATCCACCCCGAGTACGTCGAGACGCAGGTCAGCTGCACCTGTGGCGCGTCGTTCACCACCCGTAGCACCCTCGCCGAGGGCACCATCCGTGCCGAGGTCTGCTCCGAGTGCCACCCGTTCTACACGGGCAAGCAGAAGATCCTCGACACCGGTGGCCGCGTGGCCCGCTTCGAGGCCCGCTTCGGCAAGGCTGCTGCCGCCAAGAAGTAGCGAGCCACTGCGCCGGTCTTCGGCCGCCCCCGTGCGGGGCGGCTGGGACCGGCGCTTTGCCGTCTGCCGCAGCCACTCAACGCGATTACTCAGGAGCCCCCGATGTTCGAGGCGGTCGAGGAACTGATCGGCGAGCACGCCGATCTGGAGAAGAAGCTCGCCGACCCTTCGGTCCACGCCGATCAGGCGAACGCGCGCAAGCTCAACAAGCGCTACGCCGAGCTGACGCCGATCGTCGGGACGTACCGCTCCTGGAAGCAGACGGGCGAGGACATCGAGACGGCCAAGGAGTACGCGGCGGACGACCCCGACTTCGCGGCCGAGGCCAAGGAGCTGGAGAAGCAGCGCGAGGAGCTGACGGAGAAGCTGCGGCTGCTCCTGGTCCCGCGCGACCCCAGCGACGACAAGGACGTCCTCCTGGAGATCAAGGCGGGCGCGGGCGGCGACGAGTCGGCGCTGTTCGCCGGTGACCTGCTGCGGATGTATCTGCGCTACGCCGAGCGCGTCGGCTGGAAGACCGAGATCATCGACGCCACCGAGTCCGAGCTGGGCGGCTACAAGGACGTCCAGGTCGCGGTGAAGACCAAGGGCGGCAACGGCGCCACCGAGCCCGGCCAGGGCGTCTGGGCGCGGCTGAAGTACGAGGGCGGGGTGCACCGCGTGCAGCGCGTGCCCGCCACCGAGTCGCAGGGCCGCATCCACACCTCCGCCGCCGGCGTGCTCGTCACGCCCGAGGCCGAGGAGGTCGACGTCGAGATCAACATGAACGATCTGCGCATCGACGTGTACCGCTCGTCGGGCCCCGGCGGCCAGTCCGTCAACACGACCGACTCCGCCGTCCGCATCACGCACGTCCCGACCGGCGTGGTCGCCTCCTGCCAGAACGAGAAGAGCCAGCTCCAGAACAAGGAGCAGGCCATGCGCATCCTGCGTTCGCGCCTCCTCGCCGCCGCCCAGGAGAAGGCCGAGGCGGAGGCCGCCGACGCCCGGCGCAGCCAGGTGCGTACCGTGGACCGCTCCGAGAAGATCCGCACCTACAACTTCCCGGAGAACCGCATCTCGGACCACCGAGTCGGCTTCAAGGCGTACAACTTGGACCAGGTACTCGACGGCGACCTGGACGCGATGATCCAGGCGTGCGTCGACGCCGACTCCGCCGCCAAGCTCGCCGCGGCGAGCTGACACCCGTAAGACACCCGGTACTTCCCCCGCCGCACGACCGGGCGGGGGAGGCCCATTGCAGCCCGGAGGACCAGCGTGCCGCAACATTCTGGGGGGCGAACCCCAGGCCCCCGCAGTGTGCTGCTCGCGGAGGTGGCCCAGGCCACCCAGCGGCTGGCCGACGCCGGCGTGCCCTCGCCGCGCTTCGACGCGGAGGAGCTCGCCGCGCACATCCACGGCGTCAAGCGGGGAGAGCTGCACCTGGTCAAGGACGCCGACTTCGACGCCCGGTACTGGGAGGCGGTCGCCCGTCGTGAGGCGCGCGAGCCGCTCCAGCACATCACCGGGCGGGCGTTCTTCCGCTATCTGGAGCTCCAGGTCGGCCCCGGCGTCTTCGTGCCGCGCCCCGAGACCGAGTCGGTCGTCGGCTGGGCCATAGACGCCGTGCGGGCCATGGACGTGGTCGAGCCGCTCATCGTCGACCTCTGCACCGGCTCCGGCGCGATCGCGCTCGCCATGGCCCAGGAGGTGCCCCGCTCGCGGGTGCACGCGGTGGAGCTCTCCGAGGACGCCCTGACCTGGACCCGCAAGAACGTCGAGGGCTCGCGCGTCGTGCTGCACCAGGGCGACGCCCTGGCCGCGCTGCCCGAGCTCGACGGCCAGGTCGACCTGGTCATCTCCAACCCGCCGTACATCCCGCTCACCGAGTGGGAGTACGTCGCCCCCGAGGCCCGGGACCACGACCCCGAGCTCGCCCTCTTCTCAGGCGAGGACGGCCTCGACACGATCCGGGGCATCGAGCGCACCGCCCACCGGCTGCTGCGGCCCGGCGGCCTCGTCGTCGTCGAGCACGCCGACACCCAGGGCGGCCAGGTGCCGTGGATCTTCAACGAGGAGGCCGGCTGGGCGGACGCCGCCGACCACCCCGACCTGAACAACCGTCCGCGCTTCGCCACGGCCCGCAAGGCCCTGCCGTGACCGCCTTGACCCCCAACCGCTTCAAGACCGCGTACGTGTACGAGGAGGCCCCGTAAATGGCTCGGCGATACGACTGCAACGACGCGACCGACCGCACGACCGGTCTGCGCGAGGCCGCCTCCGCAGTGCGCCGCGGCGAGCTCGTCGTCCTCCCGACGGACACCGTCTACGGCATCGGCGCCGACGCGTTCAGCGCCGAGGCCGTCGCGTCCCTGCTGGACGCCAAGGGCCGTGGCCGCAATATGCCCACCCCTGTGCTGATCGGGTCCCCGAACACGCTGCACGGGCTGGTCACGGACTTCTCCGAGCAGGCGTGGGAGCTCGTCGACGCGTTCTGGCCGGGCGCGCTGACGATCGTCGCCAAGCACCAGCCCTCCCTCCAGTGGGACCTGGGCGACACCCGGGGCACGGTCGCGATCCGGATGCCGCTGCACCCGGTCGCCATCGAGCTGCTCACCGAGGTCGGCCCGATGGCCGTGTCCTCCGCCAACCTCACCGGACACCCCTCGCCGGAGAACTGCGACGCCGCGCAGGAGATGCTCGGCGACGCCGTCTCGGTGTACCTGGACGGCGGCCCGACCCCGGGCATCGTCCCGTCGTCGATCGTCGACGTCACGGGCAAGGTGCCGGTGCTGCTGCGCGCGGGCGCGCTCGACGCCGACGAGCTGCGCAAGGTGGTACCCGACCTCGAGGTGGCGAATTGACAGCCCCTGAGACGGGGCGTGGCATAGGCACCGGGCTCACCGGCACCACTTTCCGCATCCTCCACGTCAGCACCGGCAACGTGTGCCGCTCGCCCATCACCGAGCGGCTGACCCGGCATGCCCTGTACGACCGCCTCGGCGACCCGTACACCGGCGGCCTGATCGTGGAGAGCGCGGGCACCTGGGGCCACGAGGGCGCCCCGATGGAGGCCAACGCGGCGGCCGTCCTCGCCGACTTCGGCGCGGACGCCTCCGGCTTCACGGGGCGCGAGCTCCTGGACGAGCACGTCATCACCGCGGACCTGGTCCTGACGGCCACCCGCGACCACCGCGCCCAGGTCATCTCGATGGGCCACTCGGCGGGTCTGCGCACCTTCACGCTGAAGGAGTTCACCCGGCTGGTGCGCGCCATAGACCCCACGACCCTGCCGGACCCCTCCGAGGCCGGCATGGTCGAGCGCGCCCGCGCCCTGGTCCGCGCGGCGGCGGCCCTGCGCGGCTGGCTGCTGGCCCCGAGCGCCGAGGCGGACGAGGTGAACGACCCGTACGGGGCCCCCATCACGTTCTTCCGCTCGATCGGCGACGAGATCAACATGGCCTTGGAGCCGGTGGTGACGGCCCTTACGGGTGTGCGCGCGCCGCATTGAAGGCCGCCCGGGCGCGGCGCGTGCACTGACGTCGTCCGGGTGCGGCGCGTCGGGAGGGGTGACGGGAATCTGCCGGGCGCGGGCGCGTGCGTCGGCCTACATTGGATCTGACGCCCCACACGCCCCCTGTCAGGCCCGGAGACCCCGATGACGGTCACCACCGCAGCCGTGTCCGCTGCCCGCGCCGCCGCCCCCGAGGGGGCGCTCGACGCCCTGCGGCGGCAGGATCCCGAGATCGCCGACGTGCTGCTCGGCGAGACGCGGCGGCAGGCCACCTCGCTCCAGCTCATCGCCGCCGAGAACTTCACCTCGCCCGCCGTGCTCGCGGCGCTCGGCTCCCCGCTCAGCAACAAGTACGCCGAGGGCTATCCCGGCGCCCGCCACCACGGCGGCTGCGAGATCGTGGACATGGCCGAGCGGATCGCCGTGGACCGGGCCAGAGCGCTCTTCGGGGCCGAGCACGCCAACGTACAGCCGCACTCCGGCTCCTCGGCCGTCCTGGCGGCCTACGCGGCGCTGCTGCGGCCGGGCGACACCGTGCTGGCCATGGGGCTCCCGTACGGGGGACACCTCACCCACGGCTCGCCCGCCAACTTCTCCGGCCGGTGGTTCGACTTCGTCGGCTACGGCGTCGACCCGGAGACCGGCCTCATCGACTACGAGGAGGTCGCCGCCCTGGCCGAGCGCCGCCGCCCCAAGGCGATCGTCTGCGGCTCGATCTGCTACCCGCGCCACCCCGACTACGAGGCGTTCCGCGAGATCGCCGACTCGGTGGGCGCCTACCTCATCGCGGACGCGGCGCACCCCATGGGCCTGGTGGCCGGGGGAGCGGCGCCCAGCCCCGTCCCGTACGCCGACGTGGTCTGCGCGACCACCCACAAGGTGCTGCGCGGCCCCCGAGGCGGGCTCCTGCTGTGCGGTGCGGAGCTGGCGGCCCGGATCGACCGGGCGGTCTTCCCGTTCACCCAGGGCGGCGCCCAGATGCACACCATCGCCGCCAAGGCGGTCGCGTTCGGGGAGGCGGCGACCCCGGGGTTCACGGGATACGCCCATCAGGTGGTCGCCAACGCGCGCGTGCTCGCGGCCGGGCTGGCCGCCGAGGGCTTCGCCGTGGTCACCGGCGGCACCGACACCCACATCATCCTGGCCGACCCCGCCCCCCTGGGAGCCGACGGACGGGCCGCCAGGGGCCGTCTGGCGGGCGCCGGGCTGGTCCTGGACACCTGTGCCCTCCCGTACGACGAAGCGCGCGGCATCCGGCTCGGTACAGCCGCGCTGACCACCCAGGGAATGGGCGAGGCGGAGATGGCGAGGATCGCGGTGCTGTTCTCGGCGGCGCTGCGCGAGGACGGCGAAGGGGGCGGCGAGGGGGGCGGCGAGGGGGGCGGCGAGGGACGCACCGGATCGCGCGCCGAAGTCCGCGCCGAGGTGCGGGAACTCGCGGGGAGATTTCCCCCCTATCCGCACTAGACGGGGTTGAGTGCAACCATCTCGTGTACCCGCGTGTCCTCAACCATGTGGTCGCGAAGCTAGTGTGTGGGGCTGAGATGGCCAGCGATACCTCTGGGGCAGCCCGTGCGTGAATACCTGCTGACGCTCTGCGTCACGGCCGCGGTGACCTACCTGCTCACCGGGCCGGTGCGGAAGTTCGCCATCGCGACCGGCGCGATGCCGGAGATCCGCGCCCGGGACGTGCACCGCGAACCGACGCCGCGGCTCGGCGGCATCGCCATGTTCGGCGGACTGTGCGCGGGCCTGCTCGTCGCCGACCACCTCGACAGCCTCAACGGCGTCTTCGAGCGCTCCAACGAACCGCGCGCGCTGCTCTCCGGCGCCGCCCTGATCTGGATAATCGGCGTCCTGGACGACAAGTTCGAGATCGACGCCCTGATCAAGCTCGGTGGCCAGATGATCGCCGCCGGTGTGATGGTCGTCCAGGGTCTGACCATCCTGTGGCTGCCCGTCCCGGGCGTCGGCGCGGTCTCGCTCACCTCCTGGCAGGGCACGCTGCTCACAGTCGCCCTGGTGGTGATCACCATCAACGCGGTGAACTTCGTGGACGGCCTGGACGGCCTCGCCGCGGGCATGGTCTGCATCGCCGCCGCGGCGTTCTTCATGTACGCGTACCGGATCTGGTTCGGATACGGCATCGAGGCCGCGGCCCCGGCCACCCTCTTCGCCGCCATCCTGATGGGCATGTGCCTGGGCTTCCTGCCGCACAACATGCACCCGGCGCGGATCTTCATGGGCGACTCGGGCTCGATGCTGATCGGGCTCGTCCTCGCGGCCGGCGCGATCTCCATCACCGGACAGGTCGACCCGGACGCGCTGCGGATGAACCTCAGCCTCAGCGGCAGCGAGCGCGAGGCGACCCACGCGATGCTCCCGGTCTTCATCCCGCTGCTGATGCCACTCACCATCATCGCGATCCCGATGGCCGACCTGGTGCTGGCGATCGTGCGGCGCACCTGGAAGGGCCAGTCGCCGTTCGCGGCCGACCGCGGGCACCTGCACCACCGGCTGCTGGAGATCGGCCACTCGCACAGCCGCGCGGTGCTGATCATGTACTTCTGGGCGGCGCTGATCGCCTTCGGGACGCTCGCGTACTCGGTGCACTCGGCGTCGATGTGGATCGTCTTCGTCATCGTCGCGCTGAGCGCGGTCGGTCTGGTCCTGCTGCTGCTCCCGCGCTTCACCCCGCGCGCCCCGCGCTGGGCCGAGGCGTTCGTCCCGCCGCGCTACCGGCGCCGCAAACGGCTCGCCACGGCTTCCGTGGGCGCGGAGGGCACCGAGGAGTGGGACGGCGACGAGGAGGAGCGCGCACCGGTCGGCGCGGGCGTCTGCGGCGTCAACGGGGCGACCGCCATCGGCCCCCGTTCGCGCTTCCCCGACCGGCGGAAGACCGGCGCATCACGCTGACGAATTGCCTCACCGGGCCCCAATACCAGACAAGTTGCCGCCCGTTCTGCACATGCGCGCGCGTTCACTCTCATGTGTGACGGGCAGCACACCATCTTGGTAAAGACCTCATCAAATAGTTTGTGATACGGTTCACGAGACCCGGCAACAGAGCCGAAGGACCGTAGTGCGACGGCCCATTGGCCCGAGGGACCACCTCGGCCGGGGCCTACGCTCGTCCATGACGACACCCTGCCCCCACCAGTTAGCGGAGCTGCCGCCATGCCGTCCAACGACGCCCGCACCCTCCTTCAGACCGCCGTACCCACCACTGCCGCCGGCGTCATCGCCGTCGCTGTCAGTGCCGGGGTAGCGGGCGGCAAGGGGGCCATCGGCGCCGCCATCGCGACGGTCGTGGTCGTCTGCTTCATGGGCATCGGGCTCCTCGTACTGGAACGCACGGCAAAGAACCTGCCCCACCTGTTCCAGGCCATGGGGCTGATGCTGTACACGGCTCAGCTGCTGTTGCTCTTCATCTTCGTCGCGGTCTTCAAGAACACGACACTGTTCAACCCCAAGGCATTCGCCGCCACACTCGTCGCGCTGACCCTCGTCTGGATCGGCATGCAGGCACGTGCGCACATGAAGGCCAAGATCCTTTACGTCGAGCCGGATTCGGAGGCTCAGAAGCCCGAGAAATCCGGGTCTTCGTCGTGAAGGGTAGGGGCGGAATAAATGCGAGTTCGAGACCCTGCTATCGTCCGGTGCCAACTGCGGCACTGCGGGCGCGGGCATCTGAGCTGACGCCTGCTCGAACGCGAGGCTTGATGCCCGACCGCCGCCCCATCATCCGTAACACCAGTCCAGTGCCGAACCGCGGCTGCGCGCCGCGCCGACACAACGAGGTTGCCGTACCTATGCGCCACGCTGAAGGAGCCCGCGGTGAGTGCTGACCCGACGCAGCTCGCTTTCGACACCAGTTGCCACCTGTTCCAGGACTGCGGTGGCTTCGAGGGTCCGGGCCTGCACTCGTTCCTGTTCGAGCCTCTCTGGGGCGACGCGGACGGCGTTTATTTCAACAAGCCGATGCTGCTCGCCCTGCTGGGCTCGCTCATCATCGCCGGCTTCTTCTGGGCCGCCTTCCGCAAGCCGAAGGTCGTCCCCGGCAAGCTCCAGATGGTCGCCGAGGCGGGCTACGACTTCGTACGCCGCGGCATCGTCTACGAGACGATCGGCAAGAAGGAGGGCGAGAAGTGGGTCCCCCTCATGGTCTCGATCTTCTTCTTCGTCTGGATGATGAACCTCTGGTCGATCATCCCGGTCGCGCAGTTCCCGGTGACGTCGATCATCGCGTACCCGGCGGTTCTCGCGGGGATCGTCTACATCATCTGGATGAGCCTCACGTTCAAGCGCCACGGCTTCGTCGGCGGCTTCAAGAACCTCACGGGCTACGACAAGAGCCTCGGCGGCGTCCTGCCGCTGGTCATGGTCATCGAGTTCTTCTCGAACGTGATCGTGCGCCCCTTCACGCACGCGGTGCGACTCTTCGCGAACATGTTCGCGGGTCACACCCTGCTGCTGCTCTTCACGATCGCCAGCTGGTACATGCTCAACGGCATCGGCATCGCGTACTCGGGCGTCTCGTTCGTGATGGTCATCGTGATGACCGGCTTCGAGCTCTTCATCCAGGCCGTCCAGGCGTACGTGTTCGTGCTTCTGGCCTGCAGCTTCATCCAGGGCGCCGTCGCCGAGCACCACTGACCGCCCGCCCCTCAAAACCCCCAGTCGTCCGGTGGCCAACCCCCACCGGTCCGTGAAAGAGAAGGAAGAACTGGCATGTCCCAGATCCTCGCTGCCTCCGATGGTGTCACCGGCTCCCTCAGCTCCGTCGGTTACGGTCTCGCCGCGATCGGCCCCGGCGTCGGCGTCGGCATCATCTTCGGTAACGGCACCCAGGCCATGGCCCGTCAGCCCGAGGCCGCCGGCCTGATCCGCGCCAACCAGATCCTCGGTTTCGCGTTCTGTGAGGCGCTGGCCCTCATCGGCCTCGTCATGCCGTTCGTCTACAGCTGACGAACAGTCACGACTAGACCGATCCGACGAAAGGCACTGATGTGAACCTCACCATGGTTCAGCTGGCGGCCGAGGGCAAGGAAAACCCCCTCGTTCCGCCGTGGCCTGAGCTCGTCATCGGCCTGATCGCCTTCGTCATCGTCTTCGGCTTCCTCGCGAAGAAGCTCCTCCCGAACATCAACAAGGTTCTGGACGAGCGGCGCGAGGCCATCGAGGGCGGTATCGAGAAGGCCGAGGCCGCGCAGACCGAGGCTCAGAGCGTGCTGGAGCAGTACAAGGCCCAGCTCGCCGAGGCCCGCCACGAGGCTGCCCGCCTGCGCCAGGAGGCGACCGAGCAGGGCACCGTGCTCATCCAGGAGATGAGGGCGGAAGGCCAGCGGCAGCGTGAGGAGATCATCGCTGCCGGCCACGCCCAGATCGAGGCCGACCGCAAGGCCGCGGCGCACGCGCTCCGCCAGGACGTGGGCAAGCTCGCCACCGACCTGGCTGGCAAGCTCGTCGGCGAGTCCCTTGAGGACCACGCCCGGCAGAGCCGCACCATCGACCGCTTCCTCGAGGGTCTCGAGGACGCTTCGAAGGCCGAGGCCACGCGATGAACGGAGCGAGCCGCGAGGCACTGGCTGCCGCGCGCGAGCGGCTCGACGCGCTGATGGACCACACGTCCGTCGACGCGGCGACGCTCGCCGGGGAGCTGGCGGCCGTCACCGCGCTGCTCGACCGCGAGGTGTCGCTGCGTCGGGTCCTCACCGACCCGTCGCAGCCCGCCGAGGCCAAGGCCGAGCTGGCCGGACGCCTCCTCGGCGGCCAGGTCGGCGGCGAGAGCGCCGACCTGGTGAGCGGCATGGTCCGCTCCCGCTGGTCGCAGTCGCGCGACCTGGTGGACGCGCTGGAGGAGCTGGCGAACACCGCCGACCTCACCGCGGCGCAGAAGGCCGGCGCGCTGGACGACGTGGAGGACGAGCTGTTCCGGTTCGGCCGGATCGTCACCTCCAGCGCCGACCTGCGCTCCGCGCTGACGAACCGCGCCGCCACGGCGTCCGCCAAGGGCGAGCTGCTGAGCAGCCTGCTCGGCGGCAAGGCGAACGCGGTCACCGAGCGGCTCGTCGCGCGTCTGGTGACCAAGCCGCGTGGACGTAGCCTGGAAGCGGGACTCGAGTCCCTCTCCAAGCTCGCCGCGGAGCGCCGGGACCGCATGGTCGCCGTGGTCACCTCGGCGGTACCGCTGACCGACGTGCAGAAGCAGCGCCTCGGCGCCGCTCTGGCGAAGGTCTACGGCCGCCAGATGCACCTGAACCTGGACGTGGACCCGACGGTCCTCGGCGGGATCTCGGTGCGGGTGGGCGACGAGGTCATCGACGGCACCATCGCGCAGCGCCTCGACGAGGCGAGCCGGCGACTGGCCGGCTGACCTGCCTCGGCAGCGTCACCAATTACACAAGGCATCACAGCGGCCCGGTTGGGCCGTGCAGAACTTGCAGAAGATTCCTGGGGGTCGCCCCCAGACCCCCTAAGAAGCTTCAGGCCCAACAAGGAGAGCAGGGAACCCAGATGGCGGAGCTCACGATCCGGCCGGAGGAGATCCGGGACGCACTGGAGAACTTCGTCCAGTCGTACCAGCCGGACGCGGCCTCGCGCGAGGAGGTCGGTACGGTCAGCGTTGCCGGCGACGGCATCGCGAAGGTGGAGGGCCTGCCCTCCGCCATGGCGAACGAGCTGCTGAAGTTCGAGGACGGCACCCTCGGTCTCGCCCTCAACCTCGAGGAGCGCGAGATCGGTGCGATCGTCCTCGGCGAGTTCAGCGGCATCGAGGAGGGCCAGCCGGTGCAGCGCACCGGTGAGGTTCTCTCCGTCGGTGTCGGCGAGGGCTACCTCGGCCGCGTTGTCGACCCGCTCGGCAACCCGATCGACGGCCTCGGCGAGATCGCGACCGAGGGCCGCCGCGCCCTCGAGCTGCAGGCCCCGGGCGTCATGGTCCGTAAGTCGGTGCACGAGCCGATGCAGACCGGCTACAAGGCCGTCGACGCGATGGTGCCGATCGGCCGTGGCCAGCGTCAGCTGATCATCGGTGACCGTCAGACCGGCAAGACCGCTCTGGCCGTCGACACGATCATCAACCAGCGCGACAACTGGCGCTCGGGCGACGTGAACAAGCAGGTCCGCTGCATCTACGTCGCCATCGGCCAGAAGGGCTCGACCATCGCGTCCGTTCGCGGCGCCCTGGAAGAGGCCGGCGCGCTCGAGTACACGACGATCGTCGCCGCCCCGGCGTCCGACCCGGCCGGCTTCAAGTACCTGGCGCCGTACACCGGTTCCGCCATCGGCCAGCACTGGATGTACGCCGGCAAGCACGTCCTGATCATCTTCGACGACCTGTCGAAGCAGGCCGACGCCTACCGCGCCGTCTCGCTGCTGCTGCGCCGCCCGCCGGGCCGCGAGGCCTACCCGGGTGACGTCTTCTACCTGCACTCGCGTCTGCTGGAGCGCTGCGCCAAGCTCTCCGACGACATGGGCGCCGGTTCGATGACCGGTCTGCCGATCGTCGAGACCAAGGCGAACGACGTGTCGGCGTTCATCCCGACCAACGTCATCTCCATCACCGACGGCCAGTGCTTCCTGGAGTCCGACCTGTTCAACGCGGGCCAGCGCCCGGCGCTGAACGTCGGTATCTCGGTCTCCCGCGTCGGTGGCTCCGCCCAGCACAAGGCCATGCGCCAGGTGTCCGGCCGACTCCGCGTGGACCTCGCCCAGTACCGCGAGCTGGAGGCGTTCGCCGCCTTCGGTTCCGACCTGGACGCCGCGTCGAAGGCCTCGCTGGAGCGCGGCAAGCGCATGGTCGAGCTGCTGAAGCAGGGCCAGTACCAGCCGATGCCCGTCGAGGAGCAGGTCGTCTCCGTCTGGGCCGGCACCACCGGCAAGATGGACGACGTCCCGGTCAAGGACATCCGTCGCTTCGAGTCGGAGCTGCTGGAGCACCTGCGCCGCGAGCGCAAGGAGCTCCTCACCTCCATCGCCGAGGGCGCCAAGATGTCGGACGACACCATCACCGCCATCGGTGACGCCGTCGCCAACTTCAAGCGGCAGTTCGAGACCTCGGACGGCAAGCTCCTGGGCGAGGACGCGCCGGCCGTCAACGTCTCCAAGTGACGACGGAAGGGACCTGACTCATGGGAGCGCAGCTCCGGGTCTACAAGCGTCGCATCCGTGCCGTCACGGCGACCAAGAAGATCACCAAGGCGATGGAGATGATCGCCGCCTCGCGCATCGTCAAGGCGCAGCGCAAGGTGGCGGCATCGATGCCGTACGCGACCGAGCTCACCCGCGCGGTGACGGCGGTGGCGACCGGCTCGAACACCAAGCACGCCCTGACCACCGAGGCCGAGGCGCCGACCCGTGCCGCGATCCTGCTCATCACGAGCGACCGCGGTCTGGCCGGCGGCTACTCCTCGAACGCCATCAAGCAGGCGGAGCGGCTCACCGAGCGGCTGCGCGGCGAGGGCAAGGAGGTCGACGCCTACATCGTCGGCCGCAAGGGTGTCGCCTACTACGGCTTCCGTGAGCGCAAGATCACGGAGTCGTGGACCGGCTTCACCGACAGCCCTGCCTACGCGGACGCCAAGCGTGTCGCGGGGCCGCTGATCGAGGCCATCCAGACGGAGACGGCCGAGGGCGGCGTCGACGAGCTGCACATCGTCTACACGGAGTTCGTGTCGATGATGACGCAGAACCCGGTGGACAACCGGATGCTGCCGCTGTCGCTGGACCAGGCCGAGGAGGAGAGCGGCGCGAAGGGCGAGATCCTTCCGCTGTTCGACTTCGAGCCGTCGGCGGAGGACGTCCTCGACGCCCTGCTGCCGCGCTACGTCGAGAGCCGTATCTACAACGCACTGCTGCAGTCGGCCGCTTCCGAGCACGCCGCCCGCCGCCGCGCGATGAAGTCGGCGACCGACAACGCCGGGGACCTCATCAAGAGCCTCTCCCGGCTTGCCAACGCGGCCCGCCAGGCCGAAATCACCCAGGAAATCAGCGAGATCGTCGGTGGCGCGAGCGCCATGGCTGACGCGACCGCGGGGAGTGACAAGTAATGACGACCACTGTTGAGACGGCCGCCGCCACGGGCCGCGTCGCCCGGGTCATCGGCCCGGTCGTCGACGTGGAGTTCCCCGTCGACGCCATGCCCGAGATCTACAACGCCCTCAAGGTCCAGGTCGCCGACCCGGCCGAGGACGGCAAGCTCAAGACGCTGACCCTCGAGGTCGCGCAGCACCTGGGTGACGGCCTCGTCCGTACCATCTCGATGCAGCCGACCGACGGTCTGGTCCGCCAGGCCCCGGTGACCGACACGGGCGAGGGCATCACCGTCCCCGTCGGTGACTTCACCAAGGGCAAGGTGTTCAACACCCTGGGCGAGGTGCTGAACTACCCGGAGGCCAACGCCGAGGTCACCGAGCGCTGGCCGATCCACCGCAAGGCGCCGAACTTCGACGAGCTCGAGTCGAAGACCGAGATGTTCGAGACCGGCGTCAAGGTCATCGACCTGCTGACCCCGTACGTCAAGGGCGGCAAGATCGGTCTGTTCGGTGGTGCCGGTGTCGGCAAGACCGTTCTGATCCAGGAAATGATCTACCGCGTCGCCAACAACCACGACGGTGTGTCGGTGTTCGCGGGCGTCGGTGAGCGTACCCGTGAGGGCAACGACCTCATCGAGGAGATGGGCGACTCCGGCGTCATCGACAAGACCGCCCTGGTCTTCGGCCAGATGGACGAGCCCCCGGGCACCCGTCTGCGGGTCGCGCTGGCCGGTCTGACGATGGCGGAGTACTTCCGTGACGTCCAGAAGCAGGACGTCCTCTTCTTCATCGACAACATCTTCCGGTACACCCAGGCGGGTTCCGAGGTGTCGACCCTGCTCGGCCGTATGCCCTCCGCGGTGGGTTACCAGCCGAACCTGGCCGACGAGATGGGTCTCCTCCAGGAGCGCATCACCTCGACCCGTGGTCACTCGATCACCTCGATGCAGGCGATCTACGTCCCCGCGGACGACCTGACCGACCCGGCCCCGGCCACCACCTTCGCCCACCTCGACGCGACGACGGTTCTCTCCCGTCCGATCTCCGAGAAGGGCATCTACCCGGCCGTGGACCCGCTGGACTCGACGTCCCGCATCCTCGACCCGCGGTACATCGCGGCGGACCACTACTCGGCCGCCATGCGTGTCAAGGGGATCCTGCAGAAGTACAAGGACCTCCAGGACATCATCGCGATCCTCGGTATCGACGAGCTGGGCGAGGAGGACAAGCTCGTTGTCCACCGTGCCCGTCGCGTCGAGCGCTTCCTGTCGCAGAACACCCACGTCGCCAAGCAGTTCACCGGCGTGGACGGTTCGGACGTTCCGCTCGAGGAGTCGATCACCGCGTTCAACGCGATCTGCGACGGTGAGTACGACCACTTCCCCGAGCAGGCGTTCTTCATGTGCGGTGGCATCGAGGACCTGAAGGCCAACGCCAAGGAGCTCGGCGTCTCCTGACCCGAGCCGGTTTCCGTGACGACGAGGGGGCGGGTGCGTCCCGCCCCCTCGCTCACGCCCACTAGACTTTGACCCAACACCCGGCAGCAACCGCCGGGTGGTGACCCGAGGAGCCCACCTTGGCTGCTGAGCTGCACGTCGAGCTCGTCGCCGCGGACCGCAGTGTTTGGTCCGGCGAGGCCACCCTGGTCGTCGCGCGCACCACGTCCGGCGACATCGGCGTCATGCCCGGTCACCAGCCGCTCCTCGGAGTGCTGGAGTCCGGCCCGGTGACCATCCGTACGAGCGAGGGCAGCACCGTCGTCGCCGCTGTGCACGGCGGGTTCATCTCGTTCGCGGACAACAAGCTCTCCATGCTCGCGGAGATCGCGGAGCTCGCGGACGAGATCGACGTCCAGCGTGCCGAGCGGGCGCTGGAGAGCGCCAAGTCGGCCGAGGACGGCGCCGCCGAGCGTCGCGCCGAGGTCCGGCTGCGTACGGTGTCGGTGCGCTAGCACCCCGCCGAAGAGTTTTGCCCTCAGCCGCGGTCACGGGTCTGGAATCTTCCGGACCCGGCCGCGGCTGAGGTCGATGCAGGCACAAGTGACCGGGGTGATCCCCCGGCCCCGAATGGAGCGAGGAGGTCGGTGTAGATGACCCTCGTTCTGCTTGTGGGCGGCCTGGTCGTCGCGCTGGTACTGGTGGGACTCTTCGTCTTCGGTCTGCGCCGGCGGCTGATCCAGCGTTCCGGCGGGACCTTCGACTGCAGTCTGCGCTGGGACGTGCCGGAGGGCGGCGATCCCAGCGGCAAGGGCTGGGTGTACGGAGTCGCGCGGTACAGCGGTGACCGGATCGAGTGGTTCCGTGTCTTCTCGTACGCGCCTCGGCCGCGGCGGCTGCTCGAGCGCTCCGCGATCGAGGTCGTGGCGCGTCGTAAGCCGGCGGGGGAGGAGGAGCTCGCTCTCCTGTCCGATGCGATCGTTCTCGGCTGTACGCACCGAGGCGTGCGGCTCGAACTCGCGATGAGCGAGGACGCGCTGACGGGATTCCTGGCGTGGCTGGAGGCGGCGCCGCCGGGGCAACGGGTGAACGTGGCCTGATTTTCCCGGGGCTCCGCCCCGACCCCCTTTTCGTCCGCGGGCAGCCTGTGGCTGGTCGCGCAGTCCCCGCGCCCCTAGGCAGTTAGGGGCGCGGGGCTGTGACATGTGCGGCTCCGCCGCGATGGGGGTCCTCCCTGTTCGAGCGAAGCCGAGAACTTGGGGGAGCGACCAGCCTCCACCGGGCCGCAGACGAAGCGGTGACACCGGGGGAGGGGGACGGGCCCTCGCCCCGGTGTCGGTCCGGCGTCCGGGCGCGTTACCGCAACCCGGAATCGATCGCCGACATCAGCTCGCCGCCAGGAGTGTCGCCGCTGAACTCCCAGAAGAACGCCCCCCGGAGCCCCTGGCTCTTCACGTAGCCCATCTTGCCCGCGATCGTCGACGGCGTGTCGTAGCTCCACCAGTTGGAGCCGCAGTGGGCGTAGGCCGTGCCCGCCACCGTCCCCGTCACGGGGCACGCGCTCTTGAGGACCTTGTAGTCCTCGATGCCCTGCTCGTACGTCCCGGGGGCCGGGCCCGTCGCCGTGCCGCCCGGGGCGTCCTGGGTGACGCCGGTCCAGCCGCGGCCGTAGAACCCGATCCCCAGGTTGAGCTTGCTCGCGGGGATCCCCTTGACCTTGTACTTCTGGATCGCCGCGTCCGTGTTGAAGCCCGCGATCGGGATCCCGTTGTACGAGGTGAGCGGGGAGTGCGGGGCCGTCGGGCCCTTCGCGTCCCACGCGCCGAAGAAGTCGTACGTCATCACGTTGTACCAGTCGACGTACTGCGCAGCCCCGGCGTAGTCGGCCTGGTCCATCTTGCCGTTGGCCGAGCCGTCGGCCGTGACCGCCGCCGTCACCAGCGCCGAGGAGCCGAACTTGGCCCGCAGCGCGGCGAGCAGGTTCTTCAGCGCGGCCTGCCCGCTGGTGTCGCAGGAGAGGCCGCAGGCGTTGGGGTACTCCCAGTCGATGTCGATGCCGTCGAAGACATCGGCCCAGCGCGGGTCCTCGACCAGGCCGTAGCAGGAGTTGGCGAACGCCGTCGGGTTGGCCGCCGCCGCGCCGAAGCCGCCGGACCAGGTCCAGCCGCCGAATGACCACAGCACCTTGATGCCCGGGTACTTCTTCTTCAGCTCGCGCAACTGGTTGATGTTGCCCGCGACCGGCTGGTCCCAGGTGTCGGCGGTGCCGTCGACGCTGGAGGAGGCGTCGTACGTCTTCTGGTAGTCGGCGTACGCGTCACCGATGGCGCACTGGCCGTTCGTGACGTTGCCGAACGCGTAGTTGATGTGCGTCAGCTTGGCCGCCGAACCCGAGGTGACGATGTTCTTCACCTGGTAGTTGCGCTGGTAGATGCCCCAGTCGGTGAAGTAGCCGAGCTTGACCGTGGAGCCCGGGTTCGGGTTGCCGCCGCCGCCCGTGGTGGTGACGGTGGCCGAGCCGGAGGACGGGCCCGTCTGGTCGGCGGTGTCGCGCGCGGTCACGCTGTACGTGTACGTCGTCCCGGCCGTGAGGCCCGAGTCCGTGTACGTCGTGCCGGTCACCGTCGCGATCTTCGCCGAGCCCCGGTAGACGTCGTAGTTCTTGACGCCCTTGTCGTCGGTGGCGGCGCTCCACGACAGGCTCACCGAGGTGTTGGTGACGCCGCTCGCCGTCGGGGTGCCGGGCGCGGACGGCGGGCTGTCGCCGGGCGGGGTCGAACTCCCGTCGCAAGAGCCCCCGTTGAGCTTGCAGCCGGACGGGGCTCCGGCGCCCGCGCCGTTGAAGCCGAAGGTGACGGCGGCGCCGGGCGCGAGTGTGCCGTTGTACGACTTGTTCCTGGCGGTCCAGTGGTTGGCGTCATGGGTGACGTCCGCGTCCCAGAACGAGGTCACGGACGTACCGGAGGGGTAGTCCCACTCCACGGTCCAGGAGGTGAGCGTCGTGGTGCCGGTGTTCTTGACGGTCCACTGGGCGCCGAAGCCGGAGCCCCAGTCCTGGGTCTTGGCGTAGGTGGCGGTCGCCGAGGCGGCGGCCGCGGCGGGGGAGGCGCCGGCCAGGCCGACGAGTGCGGCCAGGGGAAGTGCCAGCGCGACGAGTGTTGCGGCGGCCCTGGTTCTGAGGCGGGTGCGGGTGCGAATGCGCGTTGCAGTGCTCAAGGAAGCTCCTCGAGTGAGGTCCGACGGGTGTGGGGGTGGGACCCTGCTCCGCCCGGTGAGCACACGGTGTCGTGGAGCACACGGTGGCACGCTCACACAGCAGTGCGGTGAGCGTAGAAAGGTCTGGACCAGCCGTCAAGAGGTCCAGACCAACGGCCGGTTACGCGCGCTCACACGCCCTCAGACGCCCAACTCCTGCGCCAGCACCGCCGCTTGGACCCGGCTGCGCAGCTCCAGCTTCCCCAGCAGCCTGCTGACATGCGTCTTCACCGTGGCCTCGGCCATCACCAGCCGCCCCGCGATCTCGGCGTTCGACAGCCCCTCGCCCAGACAGGAGAGAACCTCCCGCTCGCGGCGCGTGAGCGATTCCAGCGCCGCCGGCTCCACGGCCGGCGCCCTGGACGCCGGCGCCGCGAACTCCGCGATCAGCCGGCGGGTGACGGCCGGGGCGATCAGCCCCTCGCCACGCGCCACCGTCCGTACCGCCTCGATCAGGTCCCGCGCCTCCGCGTTCTTCAGCAGGAACCCCGCCGCGCCCGCCCGCAGCGCCCCGAACACGTACTCGTCGAGGTCGAACGTCGTCAGGACCAGCACATCGGCCAGCCCCTCCGCCACCACCTGACGGGTCGCCGAAACGCCGTCGAGCCGGGGCATCTGCACATCCATCAGCACCAGGTCCGGGCGCAGTTCGCGCGCAAGGCGGACCGCCTCCTCGCCGTCGGCGGCCTCCCCGGCCACCTCGATGTCCTGGGCGCTGCCCAGGATCAGGACCAGTCCGGCCCGTACCGACGACTGGTCCTCAGCGACCAGTACCCGGATCGTCATCCCTGCGACTCGCTTTCCCGAATGGGCAGTTCGGCCCGTACCCGCCAGATCTTGCGGCCGTCCGCCGACGGCTCGGGCCCCGACTCGAAGGTCCCGCCGAGCAGTACGACCCGCTCCCGCATGCCCACCAGCCCCGCCCCCGAGCCGGGCGCGCGCGGCCCCGGGCGCTCACCGTCACCGTACGGGCTGCTCACCTCGACGGTGAGCGCGTGCCCGGTGTGGACGAGCGAGACGGCGACCGTGCCGGGCGAGGCGTGCTTGAGGGCGTTGGTCAGCGACTCCTGGACGATCCGGTACGCGGCCAGCTCCACCGGGGCGGGCAGCGCGGCCCCCTCCGGGCGGGCGTCGTCGAGGTCGAAGGCGAGTCCGCTGGAGGCCCCGTTCGTACGGGCCTGGGCGATCAGCGCGTCCAGCCCGGCCAGCGTCGGCGCGGCGGCCGGTCCGGTGGCGGCGCCGCTGTCGCGCAGCAGGCCGATGAGGCGGCGCATCTCGGCGAGCCCGTCCACGCTGTTCTCGCGGATCACGGTGAGCGCCCGGCGGGTGGTGGCCGGGTCGTCGAGGGAGAGCGCGGCCGTGGAGTGGATGGCGATCGCCGAGAGGTGGTTGGCGACCATGTCGTGCAGCTCGCGGGCCATCCGGGCGCGCTCGGCCACCACCGCCTGGGTGCGGTCGACCTCGGCGAGCAGCGCGGTCTGCTCGGCGCGCAGGGTGGCCGCCTCGGCCGCGTCGCGGTGGTTGCGCACCAGGGCGCCGGTGGTGGCGGGCGCGAACGAGACGAGGCCGGTGATCAGGCCGATCAGCAGGGCCTCGGGCTTGTGCAGCCAGGCCACGAAGCCGATGGCCACGCCGACCGAGATGAGTCCGGTGGTGACGGGGATGCGGCGGGCGGCGGCCGGGGTGCCGTACAGGACGGCCGCGTAGACGAGATCCGTGAACATCAGGACGGTCACCACGCTGCCGAGCGTGAACTGGTCCGCGACGATCGCGAAGGTGCCGGTGACCAGGGCGAACTGCGGGGCGGTGCGGCGTACGAGTTCGAGGGCCGCCATCACCGACAGCGGTACCAGGACCACGGCGCCGCCGAACGGATGCCCGCCCTGGGTGTGCAGCCCGAGCGCCCAGCCCGCCACGCCGGTCAGCAGGCCGACGACGGCGATGATCACGTCATGGCGGTGCGGGCGGTGGCGGAAGAGGTTCACGTTCCCATGAAACATGGGGCCGGTGGCCCGGGCCTCCACGTGCGGGGCGATCCCGCGCTCCATCGAATACGCCGAAGGATGCAGTGCCGTTTCCTCACTGCCGACGACGAGCGGGCCCGAGCGCGGGCCGACGCTGGAAGGGAGCCCGAACGAAGGGACCGGGGAATGAGGAACGGGGAACGGGGAACGCCGTGATCGTCACACTGATCGTCATCTGCGAAGTCGGCTTCTGGGTGCTGCTCGCCGGGGGCCTGGCGCTGCGCTACTTCGCGAAGATGCCCAGGGCGTCGGTGGCGGTGCTGCTCTGCGAGCCACTGCTGGAGGCCCTGCTCCTCGTCGTCACCGTGATCGACCTCAAGAACGGCGCCGAGCCGGACTGGAAGCACGGCCTCGCCGCCGTGTACCTCGGCTTCTCGGCGGCGATGGGCCACCACATGGTGAAGCGGGCCGACGCCTGGTTCGCCCACCGCTTCGCGGGTGGCCCGCGCCCCGCCAAAGCCCCGGCGGGAGGCACGGCCCGCGCGGTCCACGAGTGGAAGGCCGCGGGGCGCTGGGTGCTCGCCGCGGCGATCGCGATCGGACTGCTCCAGGCCGGCGTCTGGTACGTGGGCGGCGACGGGGACGTCGGCTCCCTGCGGATGTGGCAGCAGCGGATGCTGTGGCTGATCGGCATCAACCTGCTCATCGCGCTGAGCTACACGCTGTTCCCGAAGCGGGTGGAAGCGGCGCGGTCCCGCCGCTGACGCGGGGCGGGACCGTCGTTGGGCGTACTAGCGCTCACCGCCCGGCACCCACAGCACATCCCCCGTCTCCACGTTCGCCGTCCTCGCGAGGATGAACAGCAGGTCGGAGAGGCGGTTCAGATACGTCGCCGTCAGCGGGTTCATCGTCTCGCCGTGCACCTCCAGGGCCGCCCAGGTCGAGCGCTCGGCGCGGCGCACCACCGTGCACGCCTGGTGCAGCAGCGCCGCGCCCGGCGTGCCGCCCGGCAGGATGAAGCTGCGCAGCTTCTCCAGCCGCTCGTTGAAGCGGTCGCAGTCCGCCTCAAGCCGGTCGATGTAGAACTGCTCGACCCGCAGCGGCGGGTACTTCGGGTCCTCGACCACCGGCGTGGACAGGTCCGCGCCCACGTCGAACAGGTCGTTCTGGACCCGGCCGAGGACGGTCGCGACCTCCTCGGGCAGCCGCCCGAGCGCCAGCGCCGTACCGATCACCGCGTTCGCCTCGTTGGCGTCCGCGTACGCCGAGATCCGCAGATCCGTCTTGGCGGTACGGCTCATGTCGCCCAGAGCCGTGGTGCCCTTGTCGCCGGTGCGGGTGTAGATGCGCGTCAGATTGACCATGGGGTCAGCCTAGTTACGCGCGGGCCCTGCGCCGCGCTGGTGTGCCGACCGTCACGGCCGCCCGACAGCACGGACATTCCCCGCCCAAGTACGCGCTACGGGACGACCGGTGGGGCCCGCCGGGGCCCTCGGTGAGACGCCGCTCACCCGTCTTGGTGTGATGTCCGTCATCTGAGACGTGACGCGCATCTCTAACGGCTCCCAAGACGCCTCACGGCCGATAGCCTCCGCCGGAGAGCCGTATCAGTAGCCGTCAAAGGGGTGTGAAGTGGCCAGGAAGCTCGCCGTCATCGGGGCCGGACTCATGGGTTCGGGTATCGCGCAGGTCTCGGCCCAGGCGGGCTGGGACGTCGTGCTGCGCGACGTCACCGATGAGGCGCTCACCCGTGGCACCGACGGCATCAAGGCCTCGTACGACAAGTTCGTGAGCAAGGGCAAGCTGGCCGCCGAGGACGCGGAGGCCGCGCTCGCCCGCATCACCACCACGACCGACCTGGACGCCTGCGCCGACGTGGACATCGTCGTCGAGGCCGTCTTCGAGAAGCTGGAGGTCAAGCACGACATCTTCCGTACGCTCGACAAGATCGCGCGTCCGGACACCGTGCTCGCCTCCAACACCTCCGCCATCCCGATCACCAAGATCGCGGCGGCCACCGAGAACCCCGAGCGGGTCGTCGGCGTCCACTTCTTCTCGCCGGTCCCGATGATGCAGCTCTGCGAGCTGGTGCGCGGCTACAAGACGAGCGACGAAACCCTGGCCACCGCCCGGGAGTTCGCCGAGTCCGTCGGCAAGACCTGCATCGTCGTCAACCGCGACGTCGCCGGTTTCGTCACCACCCGCCTCATCTCGGCGCTCGTCGTCGAGGCGGCGAAGCTGTACGAGTCGGGCGTGGCCACCGCCGAGGACATCGACCTCGCCTGCAAGCTGGGCTTCGGCCACGCGATGGGCCCGCTGGCCACCGCCGACCTCACCGGCGTGGACATCCTGCTCCACGCCACCAGCAACATCTACACCGAGTCCCAGGACGAGAAGTTCGCCCCGCCGGAGCTGATGCGCCGGATGGTTGACGCGGGTGACATCGGTCGCAAGAGCGGGCAGGGCTTCTACAAGCACTGATTGACACACCCTCACCTCCCCTCGCCCCGGAATCACTCCATGGGGTGAATTAGGTATCGGTTCGCTTACAGACGGCAACTTCCCTGCGGTCTGTGCAGTCAGTTGGTGCAGTAAGAGACGACAGGCAGACAGGCATACGGAGCACTCCGGGGAGTACATATGCACATCAGGGGCGACCACGTCGAGCTGGTCGTCGGGGGCCGCCTCGACGTCCGCAGCGCGGCGGACGCCCGTACGGTCCTGCACTCGGCCGTCGACGACGGAGCCGGCGACCTGGTGCTCGACCTGACCGAGCTGGACTCCTGGGACGCCACGGGCCTCGGCGTGATCATGGGCGCCCACCGGCGGGCCGGCCGCTGCGGCCGGCGGCTGGTGCTGCGGGGCGTGCCGCCCCAGATGCAGCGCCTGCTGGTGGCGACCCGGCTGCACCGCATCCTCGCCATCGAGGGCGGCATCGCCGCGGAGGCGCTGCCGCGCGTGTGAGCCCGCGCGGCGCCGCCGCCGTACGAGAGTCGTACGGCCCTCTTGAGGGCGATTTGTGCGGCAAGTGTGCGGATGATGTGGAAGCCGGTCCTCCGCACGCAATCCTCACCGGACTGTGACGCTCTGGGCGGGGTGGCACCCCGCCCGTTCGGAGATACTGGGCGAAGGTTTAGGGTGCGGTCTCCCGCCGGTCGACATCCCTGCGGCGGGTACCGGACCAGAGCGACAGCGCAGTGCGTAGCGGCCGGGAGGGGCAAGGTTACGCAGGCGCATCTGGGGGGCTTTCACCATGAACCCGATGGACACCCGGG
Organism: Streptomyces sp. NPDC023838; assembly: GCF_040639555.1. Lineage (NCBI taxonomy): Bacteria > Bacillati > Actinomycetota > Actinomycetes > Kitasatosporales > Streptomycetaceae > Streptomyces > Streptomyces sp. NPDC023838. The sequence goes on along the minus strand of NZ_JBFAAD010000033.1, from coordinate 2,683 downwards.
GACCGGACGACTTCGACGACGAGCAGAACGGACCGGGCACCGGCACGGGCGCCGCCGTACAGCGCAAGGAGCGCGACCGCGACGCCGTCACCCCCGAGCTCGGGGCGCGCGCCGCCGGACTCGCGCGCACCGTCCAGCTCGTCTCGGGCGACTTCCTGCTCACCGTCAACCCCGTCGACGGCAGCGAGATAGAGCCCTGCCCACCCGGCGAGATACCCGGCCGCCCCGAACGCCAGTCCGCCGCCGAACGCACCGAGCGGGAACGGGCGCTCAGGCCGCCGGTGCCTGCCGGGCCCGCGGCGCCCGCGCCGGTCCTGCTGGAGCGCGGCGAGGAGCGCGAGCGCCTGGTGCGCCTGCTCGGCCGGGGCCGTTCGGTCCGGCTCACCGGCCCCGCCGGATCCGGGCGCACGGTCCTGCTCGACGCGGTGGCCGCCGACTGCGCCCGGCTCGCGCCCGACGGCGTCGTCCGCCTCAACGGCCACCGCCGCACCCCCCAGGAACTGCTGCACGAGCTGTACGCCACGGTGTACCGCGCCCCATTGCACCGGCCCGACCGGGCCGGGCTGCACGACCAGGTGCGCGAGATCGGGGCGGTCGTCGTCGTCGACGACCTGGACTTCGGCGGTGCCGCCCTCGAAGAGCTGCTCGCCGCGGCCCCCGAGTGCGCCTTCCTGCTCGCCGCGACGCCCGAGGTGGCGGCGCCGCCGGCCGAGTCGCACCTCGAAGAGGTCTTCCTGACCGGGCTCGGGCGCGGCGCCTCCCTGGAACTCCTGGAGCAGGCCGTGGGCCGGCCGCTCAGCGACGAGGAGGCCAACTGGGCCGGCGACCTCTGGTTCGAGTCCGAGGGCCTGCCGCTGCGCTTCGTGCAGGCGGGCTCGCTGCTGCGGCAGCGCGACGGGCTGCGCGGCGAGGGCGCCCCGCTCGACGAGTTCGGGCTGCCGGTGGACGAGCCCGCCGACGTCTCCGTCTTCTCCGCCGAGGGCCGCGAGGTGCCGCTGCCGTCGCTGGGCGAGGGCGCCGCGGCCGCCGCGCCGCTCGCGGCCCGGCTCGGGCAGGCCGCCCGGGACACCCTGCGGTTCGCCGTCGCGCTCGGCGGCGAGGTGCCGCACCAGGCGCATCTGCCCGCGCTCGTCGGGGACACCCACGCGGACGCCGCGCTCGGCGAACTGCTCGGCTGCGGACTGCTCTCCCCGGCCGGTACGCGCTACCGGCTCGCGGCGGGCGTGCTCACCCAGCTGGAGGCGGCCGGGTACGGGGACGATGCGGCGGAGCGGGCGCACACCGCCGCCCAGCACTACGCCTGGTGGACCGGGCACCCCTCGGTCACGCCCGAGCGGGCGGCGGCGGAGGGGGACGCGGTCCTTGCGGCCCTGGGCGCGCTGGTGCCCGGCGGCGACGCCGGCCACCCCGCCACAGCCGTCAAGCTCGCCCGCAGCGCGGCGCCCGCGTTCGCTGCGGGGCTGCACTGGGGAGCCTGGGAACGGTCCCTGCGGATCGGCTCGGCGGCGGCCCGGCTCACCGGCGAGGTGGCGGAGGAGGCCTACTTCCACCACGAACTGGGCGTCCTGGCGCTGTGCGCGGGCAACGTCGACCGCGCCCGAGCCGAACTGGAGGCGTCCATCGGGCTCAAGGGCGCGCTCTCCGACAAGCGGGGCACGGTCGCGGGGCGCCGGGCGCTGGCCCTGGTCGAGGACCGCTCGGGCGGCCCGGTGGTCTCCGGCGGCCGCACCCCGTCCGGCGACGAGGTCCCGGCGGCCCGCTACGAGGAGTCCCAGTCGCCCCCGGCGGGCTTCCCTGCCGCCGCCCCGGAGGCCACCCCCACCGTACTGATCCCCAGCACGCTGCCCCCCGCGAAGCGGGCGCTCTTCACGGGCACGCGTCGCAACCTGGTGGCGGCGGGTGCGGGGGCGGTGCTCGCGGCGGTCCTGGGCACGGTGGTGACGCTGGGCGCGACGTCCGGGTCCAACGCGCCGGGCGACAAGGTCGAGCAGCGGCAGTCGGCGCACGAGGGGGGCGGGGAGGAGGGGCTCCCGGCGGACACGCCTTCGCCGGAGGCGACGCACCGGTCCGGGAGTGCCGGGACCCCGACGCCGTCGAACCCGGGCACGCCCGGGACCCCGACCTGGTCAAACTCGTCGTCCCCGTCCGACCCGTCGGTGCCTTCGCCCTCGACTCCGTCGGGCAGGCCGTCGACGCCGTCGGGGAAGCCGTCACCGTCGAAGCCGAGCGGGAAGCCGACGGCGTCCACGGGGGGTTCGGGGGGTGGGTCGTCCACGTCGGGCGGTACGACTTCGACGGGTGGGTCCACGACCGGGTCGACCGGTGGGGGCAGCACCACGACGGGTGGTACGCCCACGGGTGGGACGACGGGCGAGACCACCACCGGTGGGTCGAGCACGGGCGATCCGACCGGTGGGTCGTCCACGACGGGTGGGTCGACCACCGGTGGGCCGGGTTCGGGTGGGACGTCTACGGGGGGTACGTCCGGCGGTACGACGGGGACGACGACCTCGGGTGCGACGACCGCGTCCGGAGGCACGACCCCGAGCAGCAGCGTGTCGCCTACGGCGTAGGCCTTGTCTGCGGGCCGGTGGGGGCCGGTCGCGCAGCGGCATTTAAGGGGCGCGGGGAACTGCGCGACCAGCCCCCACCCCCCGAGATTCGTCTGCGGGCCGGTGGGGGC
>NZ_JBFAAD010000032.1:0-87010 GCF_040639555.1 Streptomyces sp. NPDC023838 | reverse complement strand
CTCGCCGCCCGCTACATGGCCGGAGTCCACCTCGCCGCACTCATCCTCTGGCTCCGCGAACCCCTCCGAGATCCTTTGTCAGACAGGCCCTAGTGGCTCGTCCACCAGGCGGCCCCGGTGCCTGCGGCTGTGGTTACGAGCGTGATTAGCCAACCGGGTACGCGCTGAAGTGTCATGCGAAATCCACCGATACGGATGTCCAGCGCCGGTGTCGTGCGGTTTGGCCGCATCAACAGATCCTCCATCAGGTTGGTGTCTGGCAGGGGCGTTTGGGGCCGGTCCCATGTCTTCACCATCCCCGAGATCGCGCCGGAGAGTGCACTCGGGGCTCACCATTGGGCTTAAAGGCGGCACTCAGTGTCACTAATTCTCGACCTATTTACCCATTGATATCGCCTTTGGGTAGTAACTCGGGCCCCTCGCTTTGTCACGCCGTGCCGGTGCGGTGCGTGTTAGGTCCCGCCCCTCCGAACGGCATGCCCTCCATGCCATGTCTGTCCGCTGGGCCGACGACCTTGAACCTCGGATGTCCAGAGCGACGCCGGATGAGCTGTCCGCGTGGGGCTGGGCGCTGCTGAGGGTGTCGGCTGCCAGCGTGCGGGACGAGCGGCCTGGGGACGCCGCTGACGCGCTCCGCCTGGCCCACGCTGCCGCTGTTGCGCTGGGACGGGAGCAAGCGCCCGGCGGTGACTTCCTACGGACGTTCGGGCCGACCACGGTAGCGATGAAGCGGGCCGAGAACGCGTCAGTCGTGCAGCGCCTCGACGAGGTGCTACGGCTGGCCTCTCTCGGGCCCGCTGGTGGGCTCCGCCCCACGTCGAACAACTGGAACCGTCACCTACTCGACGTGGCGAACGCCGAGGTTGAGCTACGGAACTATGGGCGCGCTGTCGAGAAGCTGACAGGGAAGGGCGGGCCGGGGCCCGCCCCCCTCAGGCCGACGCCAGCGTCAGCGCCTGGTCCAGTGCCTGGAGGAAACGGTTCGTCGTCGAACGGTCGCGGACCGCCAGCCGCAGCCATTCCGGTCCGAGGCCCGGAAATGTGTCGCCCCGCCGCGCCAGAAACCCCAGCCCCCGCAGCCGCGCCCGCACCTCCACCGCCGCGTCCATCCGTACCAGCACGAACGGCCCCTCTGCCGCCCCCACCACCCGTACCTCCTCGAACTCCCCGAGCCCCGCCACCAGATGCGCCCGGTCTGCGGCGAGGCGCTGGGCCGCCTCCTCCGCCTCCGCCAGTGCCCGTGGCGACACGCACGCCTCCGCCGCCACCAGGGCCGGCGTGGAGACGGGCCACAGCGGCTGGGCCCGCGACAGCGCGGTCACCAGCGACGGCTCGGCCAGGACGTAGCCGATCCGCAGGCCCGCCAGGCCCCATGTCTTGGTGAGGCTGCGCAGGACCACCAGGCCCGGCACGTCCGTACGCCCCGCCAGTGCCTCCCGCTCGCCCGGCACCGCGTCCATGAACGCCTCGTCCACCACCAGCGTCCGCCCGGGCCGGGCGAGCGCGGCCAGCACCCCGCCGGGGTGCAGCACCGACGTGGGGTTGGTGGGGTTGCCCACCACGACGAGGTCCGCCTCGGGAGGAACCATCGCCGGATCGAGCCGGAACCCGTCCTCCGGGCGCAGCAGCACCCGGCGGACCTCGTGCCCCGCGTCCCGCAGCGCCGCCTCCGGCTCGGTGAACTGCGGATGCACCACCACGGGGTGGCGGACCGGGAGTGCCCGCGCGAGCAGCACGAACGCCTCCGCCGCCCCCGCCGTGAGCAGCACCCGCTCCACCGGCAGCCCGTGCCGCGCGGCGACCGCCGCCCGCGCCGCCCGCCCGTCGGGGTAGGCGGCGAGCCCGGTCAGGGACGCGGCGATCCGCTCCCGCAGCCACTCCGGGGGAGTGCCCGCCCGTACGTTGACCGCCAGGTCGGTCAGACCGTCGCCGCCGTCACGGACCTCGGCGTCCCCGTGATGGCGCAGATCGTGCTCAGTGATGTGCGTGCGCATGGCTGCCATGGTGGTGATGATGGTGGCCGTCGTCGTCCGGGTGGAAGTGCGGCTGCTGGGGCAGTCCCACCTTGTCCTCGAAACCGGGCAGCGCGATCCGGTAGACACAGGAGTCGCAGTTCATCCGCAGATCCCCCTTCACCGCCTCCTCGTACCGCTCCATGACCAGCGCGTGCAGCTCCTCGGCCGCGCCGATGACGTCGGCCGAACGGACGTCGAGGCCGGGGTGCGCCGCCGCCCACTGCTCGGTCTGCTCCCGCACCCGGTCCGGCAGGATGCCGGTGAACAGGAAGTACGGCAGGACCACGATCCGCCGCGCGCCCAGCTTCTCGCAGCGGTCCAGGCCCGCCGGCACGTCCGGCGCGGCGAGCGAGACGAACGCCGTCTCCACACCCGCGTAACCGCGCCCCTCCCAGAACAGCCGGGCCGCCTTGTACACCTCGGAGTTGGCGTCCGGGTCGGTGGAGCCCCGGCCGACCAGGAGGACCGTCACCTCCGAGCGGTCGAGGTCGCCGATGACCTCGTCGACCCGGCGCTCCAGGACCGCGAGCAGCGACGGGTGCGGGCCGAGCGGGCGCCCGTACGTGTACGAGATGCCGGGGTGGCGCTCCTTCTCGCGGGTGAGCGCGGCCGGGATGTCGCCCTTGGCGTGCCCGGCCGACACCAGCATCAGGGGCACCGCGGCGAACCGCTTGACGCCCCGCTCCACCAGCGAGGTCACGGCCTCGCCGAGCGGCGGCGGCGACAGCTCGATGAAGCCGCCCGCGACGGGCAGCTCGGGGTTGCGGCGGCCGAGCTCCTCGACGAACGCGCGGAACGCCTCGGCCCCGGCGTCGTCCCGGGTGCCGTGCCCGGCGACGAGCAGTGCGGGCTTGGTCTGGGGGGTGGTCACTGGTTCTCCTTGGCGAGGGGGTGGTACAGAAGGGCGTTGAGCGCGGCGGAGGCCACCGCCGAGCCGCCCTTCTCGGAAACGTTGCTGACGGCGGGCAGACCGCTCTCGCGCAGTGCCTGCTTGGACTCGACCGCGCCGACGAAGCCGACCGGCAGGCCGATCACCAGCGCGGGCGCGGCGTCGAGGGTGAGGAGCTCTTCGAGCGCGGTGGGCGCGTTGCCGATCACCCAGAGCGCGCCGGGGCCCACCTCCTCGTACGCGAGCCGGATGGCGTGCGCCGAACGCGTGAGCCCGGGGCCGGAGTCGGCGTCCCGCAGTTTGCAGACGGTCTCGTACCGGGTGATCCCGGCCGCGACCATCTCCACGTCGGTGACGACGGGCGCCCCGGCGTGCAGCGCCGCGTGCGCCTTCACCAGCGACTCCTCGTCGCAGACCAGGTCCGTGGCGTAGCCGAGGTCGGCGGCGGAGTGGACGACCCGCTCCACCACGGCCCGCGTCAGCGGCGCGAAGTGCGTGGTGTCGAGGCGGGCGCGCATCCGCCGGTACGACTCCACCTCGATCGGGTGGACCGTACGCTCCCAGGGCCTGCTCACTGGGCCTCCCCGGCGGTCGCGGTCTGCCAGCGGTAGCCGCGCGGGGTCACCATGCGGCCGGCGATCTCACGGGTGGCCGTGTTGCCCACGGTCACGACCGTCATCATGTCCACGGTCGCCGGATCCAGCACGCCGAGCGTGGTGAGCCGGCTGCTCTCGTCGGGGCGCGAGGCGTTGCGCACCACGCCGACCGGGGTGTGCGGGGCGCGGTGTTCGGCGAGGATGCCGAGCGCCTTGGGCAGCTGCCAGTCGCGGCCCCGGCTGCGCGGGTTGTAGAAGGTCACCACGATGTCCGCCTCGGCGGCCGCGCGCACCCGGCGCTCGATGACCTCCCACGGCGTGTGCAGGTCCGAGAGCGAGATGGAGACGTGGTCGTGCCCCAGCGGCGCGCCCAGGATCGCGGCGGCGGCCAGCGCGGCCGTCACGCCCGGGACCCCGACCACCTCGATGTCGTCGGCGGCCTCGGCGAGCGCGGGCGACGCCATCGCGTACACCCCCGCGTCGCCCGACCCGATCAGCGCCACCGCGTGGCCCTTGCGCGCCTCGGCCACAGCGGTACGGGCCCGCTCCTCCTCGGCGCCGAGCCCCGACTCCAGCACCGTGGTGCCGGGCCGCAGCAGATCGCGGATCTGGTCCACGTACTGGTCGAGCCCGACGAGCACCGAGGCCCGGCGCAGCTCGTCCTTGGCGCGCGGGGTGAGCAGGTCCCGGGCCCCGGGCCCGAGCCCGACGACCGCGAGCCGCCCGCGCGGGGCGCGCCGCACCACCGCGCAGGTCGCCATCGCTGCCCGCCCCTGGGGGCTCGACTTCCGCTTCGGCACGAGGAGTTCACCGCCGCCCGCGAGCGCGGCGGCCTCCGCGACGGAGGGCGTCCCGACGGCGTCCAGGGGCGCGTCGGAAGGGTTCGGCACCTCGATACGGGAGAGCTCCTGCGCGCTGTACGTGGTGAGCGGCACCCCGAGCCGGGAGGCCGCCCCGACGATCCCCGGCTCCTCGGACTTCGCGTCCACGGTGGCCAGTTCGGCCACACTGAGGAGGCTGAGACCGGCGTCCCGGAGCGCGTCCTCGACGAGCCCGAGCACCTCGTCGACGGGCGCGCCCTTGGACGCGCCGACCCCGACGACCAGCGACTTCGGCCGCAACACGGCCTCTTCGGGCCCCAGTTCGAGGAGCCGGTCGGTGAGGTGGAGGGCGGCGGGGCCCTCGGCGGCGGGGCTCACGTTCGGGGGCAGCGCCGGCAGCGGCCACACCCCGTCCGCCCGCAGCGCCACCGGCGAGCCGTCCAGGACCGCGCGGGACACCGCCGCCACCGCGCCCTCCACCGGCAGGCCGAGGGTGTCCAGGCCCGGCACGCCCACCGCGTCCGTCGCCGTGGTCACCACCGGCGTACAGCCGAGGGCGTCGGCCACCTCGGCGGCCAGCGCGTTGGCGCCGCCCCCGTGGCCCCCGAGCAGCGAGACGGCGAAGCGCCCGCCCTCGTCCACGCAGACCACACCCGGGTCGGACGCCTTGTCTGCGAGGAGCGGGGCGAGCAGCCGGACCGTCGCGCCCGTGGCGAGGAAGCACACCAGCTGGTCGCACTCCGCGAAGGCCCGCTCCACGGCCTCCCGCACGGGTCCTTCGTACACCCGGACCCGGCCGGGCCAGGCCGTGGCCAGCCGGTCGCGGGCTGTGGCGCCCGCCGCCGTGGCGGAGATCAGGCCGATCACTGAACAGCTCCTTCTGGAACGTGGCTTGCGGGGCGGTCGCCCCACAGCAGGAAGACGGGATTGGTGGCGGCGAGCCGGGTCACGTCCCCGGGCAGCGGCGCGAGCCGCGAGGACTGCAGCAGCACGCCGTCGGTCTCCAGACCGGCCCCGGCCAGCGCCGCCCGCACCGCCGGGACGCGGTCGAGCGCCGCCAGCGCCACCACGACCGAGCGCCGGGCCCGCCGGGCGCACGCGGTCACGATCGCGGGCAGCTCGCGGCCGCCCCCGCCGATGAACACCGCGTCCGGATCCGACAGATCGGACAGGACCGTGGGAGCGGCGCCGTGCACCACCCGCACGTCCACGCCGTGCGCCGCCGCGTTGGCCCGGACGTGCTCGCAGCCCTCGGCGGTCTTCTCGACCGCGACCGCCGCCGCCCCGAACCGGGCGCACTCCACGGCCACCGAGCCCGACCCGGCCCCTATGTCCCAGACCAGATCGCCCAGGCGCGGCCCGATCCGGGCCAGCGCGAGGGCCCGCACCTCGGCCTTGGTGATCATCGAGTCGCGGTGGGCGAACGCGCTCTCCTCCAGCGCCCAGCGCTCGGGCGTGGCCCGGCTGCCCGCGACCGTACGCACCGGCGAGAGCGCCTTCTTCTCGTCCAGGCAGATGATCACGCTCACCGCGTCCCACTCCTGGGCCGCGGCCTCGGCCGGGCTCACCCGCACCAGCCGCTCCCGCTCCGGGTCGCCCAACGCCGACGCCACCACCAGGAGCCGCTCGGGTGCCCGGCGGGCCAGCTCGGCGCCCAGCTCGGCGGGCCCGGCGCCGGGCCCGGTCAGCACCGCGGTCTTGGGGTGCGCCCGGCACACGTTGGCGGCCGTGCGCAGGTCCCGCCCGTGCGCGCTGACCACCAGCGCGTCGTCCCAGGGCAGCCCCAGCCGGGCGAAGGCGACCGCCACCGAGGCGGTCCCCGGCCGTACGTCCAGCTCCTGCGGCCCGAACCGCTCGGCCAGCGCCCGTACGATCCCGAAGAACCCCGGGTCCCCGGAGGCCAGCACCACGGCCTTGCCGCCGCGCGCGCGGTGCTCGGCGATGGCGTCCAGGGCGGGCGCCAGCGGGCCGAGCACCACCTGCTTGGCCCGCGGCGGGACTTCGGCCGCCGCGAGATGGCGGGCGGCGCCGGTGACCAGCGTCGCCCCGGCCAGCGCCGCCAGGGCGTCCGGAGCCAGCGGCGCCCCCGTCCCCGTACCGATGACGGTGATCATGACGGGGAGCGCTCCGCCTTCTCGGCCTTCAGCGCGCGCCGGGCCGCCGGGTCCGCCCGGCGGAAACCGTGGAAGTGACCCGGGTGGTAGAGGTGCGAGCGGGTGCCGGAGGCCGACAGGGCCGGGCCGACCAGGAAGAGCGTGTGCTTCCAGAGCTTGTGCTCCTTCACCGTCTCCTCCAGCGTCGCGATCGTGCAGCGCAGCACCAGCTCCTCGGGCCAGGTCGCCTGGTACGCGATGACGACCGGGGTCGAGGTCGGATAGCCGCCCTCGAGCAGCTCCTCCACCAGCTGGCCCGAGCGGGCGGCGGACAGGAAGACCGCCATCGTCGTGCCGTGCCGGGCGAACTCGCGCACCTCCTCGCCGGGCGGCATCGGCGTCTTGCCGCCGCCGAGGCGGGTGAGGATGACGGACTGGGCCACCTCCGGGATGGTCAGCTCGCGCTGGGCGATCGCCGCGACCGCCGAGAACGACGAGACGCCCGGGATGACCTCGACCTCCAGGCCGAGCCCGGCCACCCGGTCGAGCTGCTCCTGGGTGCCGCCCCACAGCGCCGGGTCGCCGGAGTGGATGCGGGCGACCTTCAGCCCCTCCCGGGCGGCCCGTTCGTACACCCCCACGACCTCCTCCAGGGACATCGCCGCCGAGTCCAGGATCTCGGCGCCTTCGCGCGCGTGGTCCAGGACCTCGGCCTGCACCAGGCTCGCGGCCCAGATGACCACGTCGGCCTCGGCGATCGCCCGGGCGGCGCGGAACGTCAGCAGATCGGCGGCGCCGGGGCCGGCGCCGACGACGGTCAGCCTGCCGGTGGGGGCATCGGCCATGGGAGGGGTCCTCTCGTACGTCACACAGTCGGTAAAGCGAAATGCGCGGGGGTGGGTCAGTCGGTTAGCAAGGGCGCATGGTGGTGATCGTGGCGCTCGGCGCCTTCCTGATGACACTGGTCGGCGGCTGGACGGCCCAGCGCGTCACCGACCGGCGCCATCTGGTGCTGGGTCTCGCGGGCGGGCTGATGCTCGGCGTGGTCGGGCTCGACCTGCTGCCGGAGGCGCTGGAGGCGGCGGGCGACGACGTCTTCGGCGTACCGGCCGCGCTGCTGCTGTTCGTCGGTGGCTTCCTCCTCGCCCACCTGGTGGAACGCCTGCTGGCGGTGCGCCGGGCGGCCCACGGGGCGGACGAGAGGGCGCCGCAGGTGGGCCTGACGGCCGCCGCGGCGATGGTCGGGCACAGCCTGATGGACGGCATCGCGATCGGTGCGGCCTTCCAGGTGGGCGGCGGCATGGGCGCGGCCGTGGCGGTCGCCGTGATCACCCACGACTTCGCCGACGGCTTCAACACGTACACGATCACCAGCCTGTACGGGAACGAGAAGCGCAAGGCCGTCGCCATGCTCATCGCGGACGCGCTGGCCCCGATGATCGGCGCCGCCTCGACGCTGCTCTTCACCCTTCCGGCCGAGCTGCTCGGAAGCTATCTGGGCTTCTTCGGCGGAGTGCTGCTGTATCTGGCCGCCGCCGAGATCCTGCCCGAGGCCCACCACGACCACCCGGCGCGCTCGACCCTGCTGTGCACGGTCGCGGGCGTGGCCTTCATCTGGCTGGTGGTGGGGATCGCGGGCTGAGCCCGGCGCGGGGGACGGGACGGGGCGGGGAGCGGTCGGCGGGGTCACAGCTTGCCGCCGCGCCCGCCCTCGCGCCGCGCGGGCGCGATGAGCGTCGACAGGTACGGCAGCGCGCCGCCGTCGAGTTCGGCGGCCGGGCGGATGAACTCCTCGTCGAGGCCCAGCGCCGAGCCCCACACCGCGTCGTCGAGCCGGCCGGTGGCCCGCAGCGCCGCCGCGACCTCCCCGGCCTGACGCCCGAACTTGTACGCCACCACCGTGCCGGGCCCCTCAAGCGCGTCCTTGAGCACGGTCGCCCCGGCGGTGACGGGGACCAGGGTGAGCGGCTCGGTCCCCTCGGTGAGCACCGCGCCCGAGCGGGCCGCGAGGTCCTGCATCGCGGTGATCCCCGGCACGGTCACGATCTCCGTCCCCGGCACCAGCTCGGTGATGGTCTGGGCGAGATACGTGAACGTCGAGTACACATTGGGGTCGCCGATGGTCGCGAAGGCGACGCGCTCGTGCGCGCGCAGCAGCGCGGCGACCTTCTCGCCCGCCGCGTCCCAGGCCGCCTCGCGCCGGCCGCGGTCGGTGCGCTCGTTGAGCGCGAAGACGACCCGGACGACCTTGGCGCCGTCCACGTAGTGGAGGACGGTCGCCTCGGCGCGGCCGCGCTCCCCGGTGTCCATGACGGGCACGACGACGGCGTCGGCGGCCTGGAGCGCCTTGACGCCCTTGACGGTCACCAACTCCGGGTCGCCGGGCCCCACTCCGACTCCGACCAGCTTGCTCATGGCGTGCACCTCTCAACGAACCGACGGGCGATGGCGGGCCGGGCGGCCCAGTGCGTGTGCAGATAGCTCGCGTGCACGCCCTGCTGTACGAAACCTTCGACCCGGCGCTCCGGGTGCACCAGACCCCACGCGGGCGCGGGCCCCGCCCCCGGGTCGAGGACGGTCCGGTGGAACTCGTGGCCGCGCAGCCGGGTTCCGGCCTCGGTCAGGCAACTGTCGCCCACCGCCACGGCTTCGCGGTACCCGAGTGTCAGCCGTTCCGACATCCGCGCGTCGGCGTCCAGGACGCCGCACATGGGCTGTCCGTCGAGCGAACGCGCCAGATAGAGCAGGCCCGCGCACTCGGCGGCGACGGGCGCGCCGGAGTGTGCCAGCGCGCCGACGGCCTTGCGCAGGGGCTCATTGGCGCTGAGCTCCGCCGCGTACACCTCGGGGAAGCCGCCGCCGATCACCAATCCCGCGGTGCCGGGGGGAAGTTGCTCGTCCCGGAGCGGATCGAAGACGACGACGTCCGCCCCGGCGGCGGTGAGCAGTTCGGCGTGCTCGGCATACGAGAACGTGAAGGCGGGCCCGCCGGCGATGGCGACGACGGGGTGGCGGCCGGGGGTGTTCTCCCCCACCCCGCCCCTTCCCGAAAGCCCTCTGGCGGGCAGCCGGAAGCCTGCGTCCGTCTGCGGTCCGGTGGGGGTTGGTCGCGCAGTTCCCCGCGCCCCTGAGGCAACTCCAGCCCCTTCGGCGTGCGAGGAGCGGGGTCCGGGGCGGAGCCCCGAGGCGGGGTGCGGGGGCCGCAGGCCCCGCGCGGGGTCCGGGGGCGCAGCCCCCGGGTGACCACCTTCACCCACCCCCACCCCCGGAGGGTTCAGGGAAGGGGCGGGGTGGGGGAACACCCCCGCCGGGGACCACGGCTCGCACCCCAGCCCCGGCGCCGACCGAGCCAGCCCCAGCAGCGCGGCGAGGTCACAGCCCCGCCGCACCTGCTCCGCCATCGCCGCCACCGCGGCCACCGCGTCCGACCGCCGCTCGGCGACCGGGACGAGGCCGAGATGGCGGGACGGGGTGGACACCGGCGCGGCCCGCCGCAGTACGCCCAGCACCGGCACCCCCGCCTCGTCCAGCGCCTCCCGCAGCAGCACCTCGTGCCGGTCCGAAGCGACCTTGTTGAGGATCACCCCACCGATCCGCACCCCGGGATCCCAGGACGCGAACCCGTGCACCAGCGCCGCCACCGACCGCGACTGCGAGGACGCGTCGACAACCAGCACCACCGGCGCCCGCAGCAGCTTCGCCACCTGCGCGGTGGAGGCGAGCTCACCGCGCCCCGCCGCCCCGTCGTACAGCCCCATCACGCCCTCGACCACCGCGACGTCGCACCCCCGCGCGCCATGCGCGAACAGGGGAGCGATCAGCTCCTCGCCGCACAGATACGCGTCGAGGTTGCGCCCCGGGCGCCCTGTGGCCAGGGCGTGGTAGCCGGGGTCGATGTAGTCGGGGCCGACCTTGTGCGGGGACACGGAGAGACCGGTCGCGGCGAACGCGGCCATCAGGCCCGTCGCGACCGTGGTCTTCCCGCTGCCCGACGATGGGGCCGCGATGACGAGACGTGCTACCACTCGATGCCCCGCTGCCCCTTCTGACCGGCGTCCATCGGGTGCTTGACCTTGGACATGTCGGTCACCAGATCCGCGAAGTCCACCAGCTTCTCGGGTGCGTTGCGCCCCGTGATCACCACGTGCTGGGTGCCCGGACGGTCCCGCAGCACCGCGAGGACCTCGTCGGTGTCCACCCATCCCCAGTGCATGGGGTACGCGAACTCGTCGAGCACGTACAGCTTGTACGTCTCGGCCTCCAGGTCCCGCTTGACCTGCTCCCAGCCCTCGCGGGCCTTCTCCTCGTTGTCCATCTGGGCGTCGCGCTGGACCCAGGACCAGCCCTCGCCCATCTTGTGCCAGTCGACGCTCCCGCCCTCGCCGGATGCGCCCAGCACCTTCAGCGCGTTCTCCTCGCCGACCTTCCACTTCGCCGACTTGACGAACTGGAACACCCCGATCGGCCAGCCCTGGTTCCAGGCCCGCAGCGCGAGCCCGAACGCGGCCGTCGACTTGCCCTTGCCGATGCCCGTGTGCACCACGACCAGCGGCCTGTTACGTCTCTGACGGGTCGTCAGGCCGTCCTCCGGCACCACACTTGGCTGTCCCTGCGGCATCAGGCGGCCCTCCTGTTCGTCCCCTGTACGTCCTTGACCAGACCGGCGATCGAGTCGGCCCGCAGCTCGTCGAGCGTCACCGCAGGGCCGCCCAGCTCACGCGCCAGCTCCGCCGCGAGCCCGAGGCGCACCACGCCCGCCTCGCAGTCCACGACCACCGACGCGACCCCCTCGGCGGCGAGCAGCCGCGCCGACCGGCCCGCCAGCGCCACCGGGTCCACGCCACCGGTGGCCCGCCCGTCCGTCACCACCACGAGCAGCGGCCGCCGTGACGGATCCCGCATCCGCTCCACCCGCAGCACGTCGTGTGCCTTGAGCAGCCCGGCCGCGAGCGGGGTGCGCCCGCCCGTCGGCAGCGTCTCCAGGCGGGCCGCCGCCGCATCCACCGACGACGTCGGCGGCAGCGCCACCTCCGCGTCCTTGCCCCGGAAGGTGATCAGGCCGACCTTGTCCCGCCGCTGATAGGCGTCGAGCAGCAGCGAGAGCACCGCGCCCTTGACCGCGCCCATCCGCTGCCGGGCCGCCATCGAGCCGGAGGCGTCGACGACGAAGAGGACCAGGTTGCCCTCGCGGCCCTCCCTGGTCGCCTGGCGCAGATCGTCGCGCCGGACGACCAGACCGCGCCCAGAACGCCCGCGCGCCCGCTGGTGCGGCGCGGCCGCCTGGACCGTCGCCGCCAAGTGCAGCTTGGTGAGCGCGCCCTGCGGACGGCGGGCGCCGGTGGTGCGCCCCTGCGCCGTACGAGCCCGGGAGCGGCGCCCGGCCGCGCCCTCGCCCAGCCCCGGCACGCTCAGCATCTTCGTACGGAACGGCTCGCCCGCCCGTACGGCCTGCTGCTCTCCGGCGCCGGACGGCTGCGGCTCGCCGCCCTCGCCCGCCTCGGGGCGCGCGGGAGTGTCCCCGGCGCCCGCCTCCGGCGTCGGACCACCGTCCTGCGGCGGCTGACCGCCCCCGCCGCCCGGTCCGTCCGGATCCGGGTCGTCGTCCTCGCCCTGGTCCCCGCACTCCTGCAGGGTGTCGTCGAGCTTGTCCTCGTCGAGGCCGGGGGCGTCGAACGGGTTGCGCCGGCGCCGGTGCGGCAGGGCCAGCAGCGCCGCCTGCCGTACGTCCTCGGCGAGCACGTCCGTACGCCCCGCCCAGGCGGCCAGCGCCGTTGCGGTGCGCGCCATCACGATGTCGGCCCGCATGCCGTCGACCTCGAAGGCGGCGCAGGTCGCGGCGATCTGCCGGAGCGCGGCGTCACCGAGCCGCACCTCGGGCAGCAGCGCGCGCGCCGCGACGATCCGCGCCCGTACGGAGCTCTCCTCGTCGGCCCAGCGTGCGGCGAACGCGGCGGGCTGGTCGTCGTAGGCGAGCCTGCGGCGGACCACCTCGACCCGCTGGTCCGGCTCCCGCGAGGCCTTCACCTCGACGGTCAGCCCGAACCGGTCGAGGAGCTGGGGCCGAAGCTCCCCCTCCTCGGGGTTCATGGTCCCGACGAGCAGGAACCGCGCGGCATGCCGTACGGAAACGCCCTCGCGCTCGACGTACGAGGCACCCATGGCGGCGGCGTCGAGGAGGAGGTCGACCAAATGGTCATGGAGCAAGTTGACCTCGTCCACGTACAGGATCCCGCGGTGGGCGTGGGCCAGCAGGCCGGGCTCGAAGGCCTTCACGCCCTCGGCGAGCGCCCGCTCGATGTCGAGCGCACCGACGAGACGGTCCTCCGAGGCACCGACCGGCAGCTCCACCATCCGAGCGGCCCGCGCCGCCCCGGTCCCGGCCTCGTGCGGCCCGTCCGGGCACGCCGGGTCGGGCGCCGCCGGGTCACAGGAGAACCGGCACCCGGTGATGACGTCGACCTCGGGCAGCAGCGCCGAGAGCGCCCGCACGGCGGTCGACTTGGCGGTGCCCTTCTCGCCCCGGACGAGGACGCCGCCGACCGCCGGTGACACCGCGTTCAGCAGCAGCGCGAGACGCAAGTCGTCCTGACCGACGATCGCGGTGAACGGATAAGGCGTGCTCATGCGTCGTCACCCTCCAGGTCGCCCTCAAGCTGCAGATAGGTCGCGCGGAGCTGCTCCAGCGTCTCCGCGTCCGGTTCGGCCCACAGGCCCCGGTCGGCCGCTTCGAGCAGCCGTTCCGTGATGCCGCGCAGCGCCCACGGGTTGGACTTCCGCATGAAGTCCTGGTTCTCCGGGTCGAAGACGTACTCGGCCGACAACTTCTCGTACATCCAGTCGTCGACCACGCCCGCCGTCGCGTCGTACCCGAACAGGTAGTCCACGGTCGCGGCCATCTCGAAAGCGCCCTTGTAGCCATGGCGCCGCATCGCCGCCATCCAGCGCGGGTTGACCACGCGCGCGCGGAAGACGCGGTGGGTCTCCTCGCCCAGGGTGCGGGTCTTGATCTGGTCCGGGGTCGCCGAGTCGCCCACGTACGCCTCCGGGGACTCGCCCGTGAGGTGCCGCACCATCGCCACCATGCCGCCGTGGTACTGGAAGTAGTCGTCCGCGTCGACCAGGTCGTGCTCCCTCGTGTCGACGTTCTTCGCCGCCACCGCGATCCGCCGGAACGCCGTCTCCATGTCGCCCCGCGCCGCGCGCCCGTCCAGCCCGCGCCCGTACGCATAGCCGCCCCACACCGCGTACACCTCGGCCAGGTCCGCGTCCGAGCGCCAGTTGCGCGCGTCGATCAGCGGGAGCAGGCCCGCCCCGTACGCCCCCGGCTTGGAGCCGAAGATACGGGCCGTGGCGCGGCGGCGGTCGCCGTGCTCGGCGGTGTCCTCGTCGGCGTGCGCCCGGACGTAGTTGGACTCGGCCGGCTCGTCCAGCTCCGCAACCGTGCGCACCGCGTCGTCGAGCAGGCCGACCACGTGCGGGAACGCGTCCCGGAAGAAGCCCGAGATGCGGACCGTCACATCGATGCGGGGACGGCCCAGCTCCGCGATCGGGACCACCTCGAAGCCGGTGACGCGCCGGGACGCGTCGTCCCACACCGGGCGGCAGCCGAGCAGCGCCAGGATCTCGGCGATGTCGTCACCCTGGGTGCGCATCGCGGAGGTGCCCCAGACGGTGAGGCCCACGGACTTCGGGTACTCGCCGTTGTCCGCGAGGTAGCGCTGCACCAGCGAGTCCGCCAGCGCCTGGCCGACCTCCCAGCTCAGCCTGGACGGGATGGCCTTGGGGTCGACCGAGTAGAAGTTCCGGCCGGTCGGCAGGACGTTGACCAGGCCCCGCGTGGGGGAGCCCGACGGGCCCGCCGGCACGTAACCGCCGTCCAGCGCCCGCAGGATGTGGGTGATCTCGTCCGTCGTACGGGCCAGGCGCGGCACCACTTCGCGGCAGGCGAAGTCGAGGACCGCCACGGCCGGGGCGAGTTCGGTGCCCAGGACCTCCGCCACCAGGGGGCCGCACGCGGCCGCCGCCCAGTCGCGCTCCTCCATGCCCTCCGCCAGGCGGCGGCACAGCTGCTCCAGCAGGTCCACGGCGTCCGCCGCGCTCCGCGCCGGGCCCTCGACCCGGTCCGTGAGCTCCACCGGCACCTTCAGCGGCGCGCCCGGCTCGGCGAGCAGCTCCTTCTCCACCAGGCCGAAGTGCTCGGCCAGCGACGCGCGCAGGCCCGGCAGCGCGTTGGCCTGGCCGCCCCACACCTGGGAGGCGCGCAGCACCGCGAGCACCAGGTTGACCCGGGGCTCGGCCTCGGGGCCGCCGCCGAGGATGTGGAGTCCGTCGCGGATCTGGACGTCCTTGATCTCGCAGAGATAGCCGTCGATGTGCATGACGAACTCGTCGAAGTCGCCGTCGTCCGGCTGCTCGTCGATGTGCAGGTCGTGGTGGAGTTCGGCGGCCTTCACCAGCGTCCAGATCTGCGCGCGCACCGCCGGGGCCTTCGTCGGGTCGAGGTCGCTCACCAGCGCGTACTCGTCGAGGAGTTGCTCCAGTTTGGCCAGGTCGCCGTAGGTGTCGGCGCGGGCCATCGGCGGGACCAGGTGGTCCACGACCGTGGCGTGGCCGCGCCGCTTGGCCTGCGTGCCCTCGCCCGGGTCGTTGACGATGAACGGGTAGACCAGCGGCAGATCGCCCAGGACCGCGTCCGGGCCGCAGCCGGAGGAGAGGCCCAGGCCCTTGCCGGGCAGCCACTCCATGGTGCCGTGCTTGCCCATGTGGACGATCGCGTCGGCGCCGAAACTGTTCTCCAGCCACCGGTACGCCGCCATGTAGTGGTGCGACGGCGGCATGTCGGGGTCGTGGTAGATCGCGATCGGGTTCTCGCCGAAGCCGCGCGGCGGCTGGATCATCACGACGACGTTGCCGAACTGGAGGGAGGCGAGCACGATCTCGTCGCCGTCCACGTACAACTGGCCCGGGGGCTCGCCCCAGTGCTCCAGCATGCCGTCGCGCAGCTCCGGCTCCAGCTTCTCGAACCAGGCGCGGTAGTCGGCGAGCGGCACGCGCGCGGGGGCGGCCGCCAGCTGCTCCTCGGTGAGCCACTCCACGTCGTGGCCGCCCGCGTTGATCAGGCGGTGGATCAGCTCGTCGCCGTTGTCCGGGTGGCCCTCCACCACGTAACCGGCGTCGCGCAGCGCGTCCAGGACGCGCACGGCGGAGGCGGGCGTGTCCAGGCCCACCGCGTTGCCGACGCGGGAGTGCTTGGTCGGGTACGCGGTGAAGACCAGGGCGAGCTTCTTCTCCGCGTTCGGCTTGTGCTTCAGGCGGGCGTGGCGCACCGCGATTCCGGCGACCCGGGAGGCCCGCTCGGGGTCGGCCACGTACACCGGCACGTCGTCCGGGCCCTGCTCCTTGAAGGAGAAGGGGACGGTGATCAGCCGGCCGTCGAACTCGGGGATGGCGACCTGCATCGCCGCGTCCATGGGGGAGAGGGCGGCGTCCGACGCCTCCCATGCCGCCTTGGACGAGGTGAGGCAGAGCCCTTGCAGCACCGGCACGTTCAGGTCGGCCAGGGCGCCGATGTCCCACGCCTCCTCGTCGCCGCCCGCGCTGGCCTGCGACGCGGTGGTGCCGCCCGCCGCGAGGACGGTGGCGATCAGCGCGTCCGCCCGGCCCAGCGTCTCGTAGAGCGCCGGGTCGGCGCCGCGCAGCGAACCCACGTACACCGCGAGCGCGTTGGCGCCCTGGGCTTCGATGCGGTCGCACAGCACGTCGACGAAGGCGGTGTTGCCGGAGAGCTCGTGGGCGCGGTAGAAGAGCACGCCCACCGTGGGGCGGCCCTCCACGTACGCGCGCGTGCCGTGCACGCCCCACTCGGGCATCTTCTCCGGCTCGGCGAAGCCCACGCCGGTCAGGAGCACGGTGTCGGAGAGGAACCGGGACAGCTCCACGAGGTTGCCCGGTCCGCCCTCGACCAGATAGCGCAGTGCCTCGGCGACCACGCCGGCCGGGACCGACGACTCGGCCATCAGCTCCGCGTCCGGCACCGACTCGCCGCCGAGCAGCACCGTCGGGACGCCGGACGCCTTCAGGGCCGCCAGCCCGTCCTCCCAGGCGCGCTTGCCGCCCAGCAGGCGCACGACGGCCACCGACGCGCCCTCGATGAGCGCGGGCAGCTCCTCGGCCACGTCGATACGGGTCGGGTTGCCGATCCGGAAGGGCGCCCCGGAGGCCCGGGCCGCCAGCAGATCCGTGTCGGCGGTCGACAACAACAGCACAGTGCTCATGCGGGTGCTCCAGGTGCGATGAAGGGAAGTCCGGCGGGCGCGCCCTGCTCGATGAGCCGCATGAGCGCGTCCGTGTCCGCGTGTTCTTCGATGAGGTCGCCGAGGCGGTCCAGCTGCTCTTCGCGCAGCGCGCCGAACGACGTGTCCGGGGCGGGCACGAAACGCCGTCCGGCGGCGCTCGCGACCCGCTCCAGGAACCGTCGCCTGAATCCGTCGCTCTCAAGTGATCCGTGCCAGTGCGTGCCCCAGACCGCACCGACCCGGCATCCGTCCAGAAAGGCTTCCCCGCCCAGCACTTCGGCGACGCCGTGGTGGATCTCGTATCCCTCCACGGGCTCGCCCAGCGCCTCGCCGGTCGGCCGTGCAAGTGTCTTCTCGGCCGCGAACCGCACCCGTACGGGCAGCAGTCCGAGCCCCGCCACGGAACCCGCCCGTGACTCGACCTCGTCCTCGATGTGCTCTCCGAGCACCTGGAACCCGCCGCAGATCCCCAGCACCGGACGCCCCTCGGCCGCCCTGCGCGCCAGCTCCCGCGCCAGCCCCCGTTCCCTCAGCCATTCCAACGCCCGGACCGTGCCCCGGGTTCCCGGCACGACGACCAGATCCGCGTCGGCCAGTTCCTCGGGCCGGTCCACGAACCGTACGATCACGCCCGGTTCGGCGGCGAGGGCGTCGACGTCGGTGAAGTTCGACATCAGCGGCACCGCGCAGACCGCGACCCGCAGCACGTCCTCGCCGACCGGCGGCGCCACCACGGACTCGCGCACGGCGCCCCGCAACGACACCCTCCCCCGAGCTCTCGAACTTCCTCGAGCAGGGGGGACCCCCATGCCGTCCTCCTCGTCGATGCCGAGCCCGTGCGCGAACGGCAGGATCCCGTACGTGTGGCGCCCGGTGAGCCCGCGCAGCATGTCGATGCCGGGTTCGAGCAGCGAGACGTCGCCCCGGAACTTGTTGACGATGTACCCGGCGACCAGTGCCTGGTCCTCGGGGCTCAGCAGCGCCGTCGTCCCGAAGAACGAGGCGAACACCCCGCCCCGGTCGATGTCGCCGACCACCACCACCGGCAGCTTCGCGGCGCGCGCGACGCCCATGTTGACGATGTCGGTACGCCGCAGGTTGATCTCGGCCGGACTGCCCGCCCCCTCGCAGATCACGGCGTCATATGTGCCCCGCAGCCGCTCCAGGCAGTCCACGACGGTGCCGAGAAGCGCCTCCTGGCGCCCGCCGTGGTAGCCGCTGGCGCTCAGTTCGCCGACCGGCTTGCCCATGAGTACGACCTGGCTCGACCGATCGCTCCCCGGCTTGAGCAGCACGGGGTTCATCAGCGCGGACGGCTCGACGCGCGCCGCCTGCGCCTGCATCGCCTGCGCGCGCCCGATCTCGGCGCCCTCGCGCGTGACGAACGAGTTGAGGGACATGTTCTGTCCCTTGAACGGCGCGACCTTCACGCCCTGACGCACCAGCCACCGGCAGATCCCGGCGGTGACGACGCTCTTCCCGGCGTCCGAGGTGGTGCCCGCGACCAGCAGTCCGCCGCTCATGTTCGTACCTTCCTCACCGCGATCGCCACGCCCAGCGCCAGCCAGCCCACCCGGCGCGACAGCCGCACCGCCCGCTCGATGTCGGGGACTTCCACCGCCCGGCCGCCCCCGTTCAGGACGGGCCGGTGCTCGACGCGGCCGCCGTACGAGAGCGTGCCGCCGAGCCGTACGCCCAGCGCGCCCGCGAACGACGCCTCGACGGGGCCGGCGTTGGGGCTGGGGTGTTTGCGAGCGTCGGTCCGCCACGCGCGCGTGGCGGCGCGCGGATTACCTCCGGCGACCACCGCGAGCGCGGCGGTGAGCCGGGCGCCCGGCCAGCCCGCCACGTCGTCCAGGCGCGCCGAGGCCCATCCGTACCGCAGATGGCGCGGCGAGCGGTGGCCGACCATCGCGTCCAGCGTGTTGACCGCACGGAACGCGACCAGACCCGGCACTCCCGCGAGCGCCCCCCACACCAGCGCGCCCACGACGGCGTCCGAGGTGTTCTCGGCGACGGACTCGACGACCGCGCGCGCGATGCCGGGCGCGTCCAGGGACTGCGGGTCGCGTCCGCACAGATGGGGCAGACGTGCGCGGGCCGCCTCGACGTTCCCGGCCTCCAGGGCCGCGCCGATCGCGCGGGCCTCCCGGCCCAGTGAAGTGCCGCCCACGACGGCCCAGGTGGCGGCGGCGCTCAGCGCCACGGAGGCGGCGGGTCGGCGTCGTACGGCACGGGTGGCGAGCAGCGCGGCGCTAGCGGCGCCTCCGGCGCACACGGCGGTGTGCAGCGCGCCCCAGCCCCGGTGGTCGCGCCACAGCGCGCGCTCCACGGCGGCCGCGGCACGGCCGAACGCGGCGACCGGGTGCCCGCGGCGGGGGTCGCCGAGGAGGAGGTCGCCGAGGAGACCGGCGGTGGCGCCGTACGCGAAAGTGCGATCGGCACGCATGGGGTCAGCCCGCCGCAACGCCGAGAAGGGCTCTGGTACTTCCGGGGGGTGCCGGCAACAGGCAGGCGCGCATGGCGGTATGTCCTCACTCAGGGTGTCCGCGCCCTGGTACGACGTCGACCGGCGGTGAGAGTTCCTGGCTCACGGGGATGATTCCCCGATGACAGTGGCGGGACCGCGCCGGATTCGCACCGGCTTCCTCTTCTGCCGCCGTAAATGGCTCGGGCAGTCCACCATGCCCGGGAACGCCCGTCAACTCACTGCTGACCTGCGACGGGAGAGTGTGCGCAGGCACACAGGGAACCGCCCCCCGGCGGGGCCGGAGGGCGGTTCTGGGGTGCGTGGGGCGCTGTGCGCGGGCTGCTCGCCGGACTACTTGGCGACGATCAGATTGATGCCGTACGCGACGGCCGCCGCGCAGAGCGCGAAGCAGAGGTAGGCGGTGGTGCGGGCCACGGCGACGTTGCCCTTGCCGGCCGTGGCGGACTGCTGCTTGCTGAGGCCGACGATCCCGACGGTGAACAGGCCCACCAGGCCGACGGTGACGATGAGGCTGACACCGAAGACGGTGCCGAGAGCTGCCCAGTCGATGTGCATGACGATTCCTTAGGGGTGCGCGGCCGGGTCAGACGGTGGCCGGGCGGGCCGGGTCGGCGGGGGCCACCGGGGCCGGCGCCGGGATGGTGGCCGTCAGGTCGGCGGCCACGGCGGCGGCGGTCGGGGGCGGGGTGACGGCGGCCATCGCGGTGGTCACGACGCCCGCGGGCTCGGCCGGGGTCTCGGTGGCCGTGGCGGTGACGTCGTGGTGGTCGACCGGCTCGCGGCGCGACAGCTTCCAGATGAAGCCGGAGCCCGCGATCAGCAGGAGCGCCACGAGGACGACTCCCCAGGTGCCCTGGCCGGTGAGGAACTCGGCGCCGGCGCCGACCAGCCCCGCGGCAGGCAGGGTCAGGCCCCAGGCGATGAACATGCGGCTCGCGGTGGACCAGCGGACCACACCGCCCTTGCGGCCGAGGCCGGCGCCCATGACGGAGCCGGAGCAGACCTGGGTGGTGGAGAGCGAGAAGCCGAGGTGCGAGGAGGCCAGGATGACGGTCGCGGCACCGGACTGGGCGGCGAAGCCCTGCGGCGGCGCCAGCTCGGTCAGGCCCTTGCCCATGGTGCGGATGATGCGCCAGCCGCCGAGGTAGGTGCCCATGGCGATGGCCATGCCGGCCGAGACGATGACCCACATCGGGGGGTTGGCGCCCGGGTGCAGCACACCGCCGGCGACCAGGGCGAGCGTGATGATGCCCATGGTCTTCTGCGCGTCGTTGGTGCCGTGGGCGAGCGAGACGAGACCGGCGGAGGCGATCTGCCCGGCCCGGTAGCCCTTGGCGGTGGCCTTCTCGGCGGCCGGGTCGACGTTCCGGTTGATCCGGTACGTCAGACGGGTGGCCAGCATCGAGGCGACGCCCGCGACGATCGGGGCGGCGACGGCGGGGAGCAGCACCTTGGTGACGACGGTCGAGCCGTTCACCGAGGACCAGCCGGCCGACATCACGGCCGCGCCGATCAGACCGCCGAACAGGGCGTGGGAGGAGCTGGACGGCAGGCCGAGCAGCCAGGTCACCAGGTTCCAGAGGATCGCGCCGACGAGCGCCGCGAAGATCACCTCTGTTCTGATGCCCTTTTCGTTGATGATCCCGCCGGAGATCGTCTTGGCGACCTCCACTGACAGGAACGCGCCGACCAGGTTGAGCGCGGCGGACATGGCGACCGCCGCTTTGGGCTTCAGGGCGCCGGTCGAGATGGTCGTGGCCATCGCGTTGGCGGTGTCATGGAAACCGTTCGTGAAATCGAACACTAGAGCTGTCACGACCACAATGGCGAGCAGCAGCGTGATGTGTTCCATTTACCCAGTCAATCGTTCGACGTCAGTGGCTGTACGAACGTAAGCAACCTGGATGAACGGAAGGTGAACTGGGTCGGACTTCACGGTGTATCCAGCCGGTTTCTCGTGTGGTCGTTCACTGACAAGCCGGGCATACCGGCCACAGAGGCGCCATTGACGAGATACCGCTCACTCCGCCGCCCCGGGCGCGGAGCCTGCGAGGATCGCCCCCATGGGAGAGCCGAACGACTCCGCGGCGATCGCCTCGGCCTGGGCCGAGCTGACCGCCATCGCGCGCCGCACCGCCGAGGAAGGCCTGGTCGTGGGGACCTCGGGCAACGTCTCCGTACGCGTCGGGGACCTGGTCCTGGTCACCCCCACCGGGGTCCCCTACGAACGCCTCGGCCCCGGCGACACCGTCGCCGTCGACCTCACCGGCCACCAGGTGACCGGCACGCTGCGCCCCACCAGCGAGCTGCCCATGCACCTGGCCGTATACAGGAACACCGACGCCCGGGCCGTCGTCCACACCCACGCCGTGCACGCCACGGCCGTCTCCACCCTGGTCACCGAGCTCCCGCCGGTCCACTACATGACCGCCACGCTCGGCGGCCCGGTCCGGGTCGCGCCCTACGCGCTGTACGGGACCGAGGAACTGGCGCGGAACATGCTCCACGCCCTCGACGGCCGCACCGGCTGCCTCCTCCAGAACCACGGGACGATCACGTACGGCACCACGCTTTCCCGGGCGTACGACCGCACCGCCCAGCTGGAGTGGATGTGCCGCCTCTGGCTCGCCGCCTCCTCCGTGCCCGGCCGCACCCCCTCCCTGCTCTCGGCCGCCGACCTCGACCGGGCGGCCGAACAGTTCCGGGGATACGGACAGAAGTGACGCCCCGCGGCCCGGCGGGTGCCCCAGTGGGCCCCGCCCACTGGCCGTGCCGCCGCGTTCTGCCGACACTGGAAGGGTGCGCCCGGCTACAGCGACGGCAGCGGCCGTCACCACACTCATCGGCGTCGGCGCGGCAGCGGTGGCCGCCGGACGGTACGCGAGCGACGCGGCCCTCAGGGCGTCGCCCGGCCGCCCGCTGCCCGCCGACCCCGAGCTCACCGTCCACGCCACGGCGCCGGGGCGGATCGCCCTGACCCGCTGCCTGGCCTCGCTGCGCCCCGGGACGTACGGGGTCGAGGGGTCCGGCATCCGCGCGGTGGTCGGCGACGTCGTCGACGTGCCGCACCCGGCCGACACCGTCGTGCGCCGCCTGGAGCGGGTGACCCAGGGGAGCCCGCAGCCGGGCGACCGGGTCCGGCTCACCCCGCAGCTCCACCACGGCACCCCGGCCGAGGCGCTCGGGCTCGACCACGAGGACGTGGAGATCCCCGCGGAGCTCGGCGTGCTGCCCGCCTGGCTGGTCAAGGGCGTACGGAGCACCTGGGTGATCGCCGTGCACGGCCTGGGCACCACCCGCGAGCACCCCCTCAACGTCATGGGGTTCCTGCACCGCCAGCAGCTGCCGGTGCTCGACCTCGCCTACCGGGGCGACGAGGGCGCCCCCCGCTCCCCGGACGGCCTCGGCCACCTCGGCGACTCCGAGTGGCGCGACCTCGACGCCGCCATCCGGTACGCGGTGCGCTCCGGCGCCGACCGCGTCATCCTGCACGGCTGGTCCACCGGCGCCACCATGGCGCTGCACGCCGCCGCGCGCTCCGGGATGCGCGAGTACATCCGGGGCGTCGTGCTCGACTCGCCGGTGCTCGACTGGGAGGCCACCGTGCGCGCCCTCGCCGTCGCCCACGGCGCCCCGAGCGCGCTGCTGCCGCTCGCCGTCCGGGCCGCCCAGGGCCGCACCGGCCCGCACGGCGACCATCTGCGCGAGGCGGCCGACCCCAACGCGCTGCGCGTCCCTGCCCTGGTCTTCCACGGCCCCGACGACACCCTCGCCTCCTGGCCCCTCACCCGCGAACTCGCGGCCCGCCGCCCCGACCTGGTGACCCTTCACACAGTCCAGCACGCCCCGCACGCCTCGATGTGGAACGCGAACCCCACCCGCTACGAGGAGGCACTACGACGCTTCCTGACCCCGCTGATGTAGGGCCCCCGGCCGGCCACGCCGCATTCCGTTTGCGCTTTCTGCCCGTCGGCGGGCTGCGCTGCCCCGGGGACGATTCCCGGACCCCCGGCCGTGCGTGGCCCGTGTGGGATTCGGGTGGGGGCCCGTTCCGTTTGGGCTTTCTGCCCGTCAGCGGGCTGTGTTGACCCGGGGGCAACCCCCGGACCTCCGGCCGTGTGTGGCCCGTGGGGGATCCGGGCGGCGCCCATTCCGTTTGGGCTTTCCGGCCGTCAGCGGGAAGACTGCATCCGTGACGTCCCGGAAGCCTGAAGAGAAGTTGCCGCGAGACTCCAGACTGCGGCTTGTCCGCGCATCGCACGCGAAGGATGCCCGACCGCTCGCCAGCGCCCGACGGGCCGTGAGCGACCGCCGCTCCCGGCCGGCGTCCCGGCCGCCCGAGGGCACCCCGGCCGCCGCCGAACTGGCCCGCCAGGCCAGAGCGGTGCTCGCCGACGCCGTACGCGTCGCCCGCTGGGCCGACGCCGAGCGCGCCCGGGGCAGCGCGCCGCGCCCCACCCCGACCGGCACCCTGGCGGGCGCCGCCGCCGAACAGGCCGCCGCCACCCTGGGGCTGACGCCCGCCCAGGTGCGGGCCGGCTGGGACCGGGCCCGGCTCGCCGGACTCGTCGAGCTGCACGGCGGCACCGCGCGCCCCGGCTGGCGGCTGCGCGCCTGGGACCGGGACGACGCCGCGGTGCTGCGCGGCTGGGTCGCCCTCTTCGACGCCTGGTCGATCGTCCACCCCGCCCCGGCCGCCATCGCGCCCGCCGCCGTGGCCGAGGTCGTCGAAGCCGTCCCCCAGGTGCTCTCCCTCCTCCAGCTCTCGGCCGGGCCCGTCCTCGTACCGGCCCTGCTAGACCTGCTCGGCCAGCGCGTCGCCGAACTGCGCGACGAGCGCTGCGAAGTGCCGTACGGCACCGACGCGGACGGCACCGGCGACCGCCCCGCCTCCCTCGCCTTCCTCTCCCTCCTCCTGGACTGGGTACTGGCCGGGCTCGCCGCCGTCGGCGCGCTCACCCTCGCCGAGGGCTCGGCCACCCTCACCCCGCTCGGCAGCTGGGCGGTGTGGGTCAAGCTGGAGCAGATCTGCGTCGCCGCGCAGAGCCCGGCCGGCAACATCGAGCAGTCCGCCGAGGACATGCTGCGCGGCTGCGCCCGGCTCACCCCCGGCCCGGCCCGCGCCGAGTACCGCGCCTGGCTCGCCGCCCGGCCCGTCGGCAGCGCGGTGACCGAGCTGCTCGACGCGGCCCGGGGCGAGGACGCCCTGGTGCGCGGGCTCGCCTTCGAGGCGCTCCGGGTCGTCGGCGCCCCCGCCGAGCCCGAGGTGCGCGCCGCCACCGACGAGATCTTCCTGCGCCCGTACGCCCTGCTCTGGCTCGCCGAGCACGAGGGGACCGACCCCGAGGACGTCACCGCCGTCCTCACCCGCGAGGAGTCCACCTGGCTCTGGGTCGACACCGCCGCGGCCGTCGCCGACCACGGCGAGGTCGAGCTGATGGTGCGCCACCTCGACTCGGCCGTTCAGGGCACCGTGCCCGCCCTGCTCGACGAGGTCAGGGCCGTCGGCCACCCCCGCACCGTCCAGGTCCTGGTCGCCCTCGCCGCCGCCCACCCGGACCCGGCCCTGGCCAAGGCGGTGCGCCGCGCGGCCTTCCAGGTCCACACCGGCGGGGTGTAGCCGGGGTCAGCCGGCCGCCGCGCCGGGGGCGTACGTACCGAAGCTCCACACGTTGCCCTCGGCGTCGCGCGCCATGTAGTCCCGCGAGCCGTAGTCCTGGTCGGTGGGCTCCATCAGGATCTCCACGCCGTGCTCCACCGCCCGTCTGTGGTGCGCGTCCACGTCGTCCACCACCACGTAGACACCCACCGGGCCCGCGTCGCGCATGGCGTCCGCGAAGAGGCCGCCCCGGCTCTTCGAGCCGAGCATCACCATGCCGGTGCCGCTGGCGAGTTCGGCGTGGAGCACCAGGCCGTCCGCGTCCTCGTACACACTCGTCTCGGTGAAGCCGAAGGCGTCCTTCAGCGTGCGGATCGCCGTCTTCGCGTCCGCGTACAGAATCGTCGGATACACACTCATCACGAACTCCCGTTCCTCTCGCGACTTGCCTCGGTGTGACCTTGGTTTCGAGTCTTGCAGTCGGCACTGACAACGCCCCGGCGGCCGGTGCGCGAGCGGCCCGCCGACCCCCTCCGCCCCCCCGTCGAGCCCCCGTCGAGCCCCCGTCGGGTCCCCGTCGGCTCAGCGCGCGAACGTGTCGCAGCGGCCCACGTCGCCCGTGTCGAAGCCGGTGGAGAACCACTGCCGGCGCTGCTGGGCCGAGCCGTGCGTCCAGGACTCCGGGGTGACCCGGCCCTGGAACCTCTCCTGGATCCGGTCGTCGCCCACGGCCGCTGCCGCGTCCAGGCCGTCGTCGATGTCCTGGTCGGTCAGCCGGGTCAGCAGCGGCCTGCCGGTCCGGGGGTCCGGGGTCGTGGTGGCGTGGTGCGCCCACACCCCGGCGTAGCAGTCGGCCTGGAGCTCGACCTTCACGGAGCCGCTGTTCGCGCCCTGCCGCCCGTCCTGGGAGCGGGCGAGGGTGCCCGTCAGGTTCTGGATGTGGTGCCCGTACTCGTGCGCCACCACGTACGCCTGCGCGAACGGCCCTCCGCCGGCGCCGAACTTGGTCCGCAGGTCGTCGAAGAACCCGAGGTCGAGATAGACCTGCCGGTCACCCGGGCAGTAGAACGGCCCGACCGCCGAGGTCGCCGCCCCGCAGGCGGTGGGGACCCGGCCGGTGAAGAAGACGGTCTGCGCGGTCGAGTAGCGTCCGCCCCGGCGCGGGAACTCCTGCGACCAGTAGTCCTGCACGCTGTTGACCACCGCGAGGACGCGGCAGTCCTCCTTGGTGTTGGCGTCCCGCCCCGTGCGGCAGCTCGCCTGCACCTGTCCCTGCGCGGAGACCGAGGTCGCCGGGGCGGAGTCGCCGGAGGAGAGCCCCAGCTGCTCGGGTCCGACCCCGAACAGCAGGCCGAGCACGAGCGCGATGAGCCCGACGACGCCGCCGCCGATGGTGGCCCTGCCGCCGGGGACCCGGCTGCCCCGGACGTCCTTCACCTCGGACGTGTCCAGATCGGCGTCATCGTCGAACTGCACGGCCCACCACCCTCCGTCACCGGATATCACCCCGAGTGTGGAAGGGTATCGAACAGTTCATTGCGGTGCGCCCCTTTTGCTCTGATGCCCGGTACGCTCGCCGCCTCATGGACCGGAACCGTCTCGCGCCGGCCGCCGTCGCCGCCGCCCTGGCCCTCCTGGCCCTTCCGTTGGTCACCGCGGCCCAGCACGTCCGGCCCGCCCCCTACGGCGACCGCCTCACCGTGCTGGCCGCCGCGGCGCCGGCCCGCCCGGCCGTGCGGGTGCGGGGCGCGGCCGTCGAGGCGTACGACCCGAGGAGCGGGGCGCGCAGCTGGACGTACCGCCGCGAGGGGCGCCGGCCGCTCGCCGTGCGCACCGCGCCGGGGCACGCCTTCGCCCTGTGGAGCGACGGCATGGTCACCGACACCGCGCGCGTGCTCTCGGTCGACGCGGTCCGCTGGCACCGGGCCGTGCCCGGCCTCGCGGCCTGGCTCGCCGAGCGCCCCGGCCGGGCCGCGGGCGTGCTCCAGCAGCTCACTCCGGCCGTCCGGGGCGGCGGGATGCTCGCCGTCGTCACCCCCGAGCGCATCGCCGCGTACCGCGCCGCCGACGGCGATCTGCGCTGGACGCTGCCCGCCCGGCGGGAGTGCGCCTTCGACCCGGGCCGCATCGCGCGCGTGGCGGGCGTGCTGATCGTCGCCCAGCCCTGCCGCGACCGGGACGCGTGGACCCAGGAGCTGGTGGCGGTGGACGCCCTCGGGCGCGTCACCCCCGGCCGCACCCCACTGGGGAACGAGCTCCCGACGGCATCGCGCGTACGTGCGCACGGGCAGCGCGCGTAAGAGATCACCGCACGTAAAAGCAGTTGCACACCCCCGCTAGAATTGGCCCATGGCAATTCTCCTTGTGCATTAGACGGCGTCGACGCTCCTCGACCTCCGTCCACCCCGCCGTCCATACCGCCCTGGAGTATTTCCGTGATCACCGCCACCGGCATCGAGCTGCGCGCCGGCGCCCGCATCCTCATCGAGAACGCGTCCTTCCGAGTCGCCAAGGGCGACCGCATCGGCCTCGTCGGCCGCAACGGCGCCGGCAAGACCACCCTCACCAAGTGCCTGGCCGGCGAGGGCATCCCGGCCGGTGGCACCATCACCCGCTCCGGCGAGGTCGGCTATCTGCCGCAGGACCCCCGGACCGGCGACCTCGACGTCCTCGCGCGCGACCGCGTGCTCTCCGCGCGCGGCCTCGACGAGGTGCTGCGCAAGATGCGCGAGAACGAGGAGCGCATGGCGAACGGCAAGGGCGCCACGCGCGAGAAGGCGATGAAGAAGTACGAGCGCCTGGAGACCGAGTTCCTCACCAGGGGCGGGTACGCCGCCGAGGCCGAGGCCGCCACCATCGCGGCCGCCCTCGGCCTTCCCGACCGGGTGCTCGGCCAGCCGCTGCACACCCTCTCCGGCGGTCAGCGCCGCCGCGTCGAGCTCGCCCGCATCCTGTTCTCGGACGCCGACACCCTGCTCCTGGACGAGCCGACCAACCACCTCGACGCCGACTCGATCGTCTGGCTGCGCGACTACCTCAAGACGTACCGGGGCGGCTTCATCGTGATCTCCCACGATGTGGACCTGGTCGAGACGGTCGTCAACAAGGTGTTCTACCTGGACGCCAACCGCTCCCAGATCGACGTCTACAACATGGGCTGGAAGCTCTACCAGCAGCAGCGCGAGGCCGACGAGAAGCGTCGCAAGCGGGAGCGCCAGAACGCCGAGAAGAAGGCCGCGGCCCTCAATTCGCAGGCCGACAAGATGCGCGCCAAGGCGACCAAGACGGTGGCCGCGCAGAACATGGCCAAGCGCGCCGAGCGGCTGCTCTCCGGCCTGGACGCGGTACGGGTCTCCGACAAGGTCGCCAAGCTGCGCTTCCCGGACCCGGCTCCCTGCGGCAAGACCCCGCTGACCGCCGAGGGCCTGTCCAAGTCGTACGGCTCGCTGGAGATCTTCACCGACGTCGACCTGGCCATCGACAAGGGGTCGAGGGTCGTCATCCTCGGCCTCAACGGCGCCGGCAAGACCACGCTGCTGCGGCTGCTCGCCGGGGCCGAGAAGGCGGACACCGGCGAGGTCACCCCGGGTCACGGCCTCAAGCTGGGCTACTACGCCCAGGAGCACGAGACGCTCGACCCGGACCGCACGGTCCTGGAGAACATGCGCTCCTCGGCGCCCGACCTGGACCTGGTCGAGGTCCGCAAGACGCTGGGCTCGTTCCTGTTCTCCGGCGACGACGTGGACAAGCCGGCGGGCGTGCTCTCCGGCGGCGAGAAGACCCGGCTGGCCCTGGCCACGCTGGTGGTCTCGTCCGCCAACGTCCTGCTGCTCGACGAGCCGACCAACAACCTCGACCCGGCCAGCCGCGAGGAGATCCTGGGGGCGCTGCGTACGTACAAGGGCGCGGTCGTTCTGGTCACGCACGACGAGGGCGCGGTCGAGGCCCTGCAGCCCGAGCGCATCATTCTGCTGCCCGACGGGGTCGAGGACCTGTGGGGTCCGGACTACGCGGATCTGGTCGCCCTCGCGTGACGCTGGGCGACTGATCCACTCCATATGGATCATTCGGCTTACGCGTGATCCTCAATCTGAGTGAGTGCGTCTCGTACCCCGGCGTGTCATGCACGGGATCAAGATCCGGTGAGTACGGGACGGACTGATTCCGGAGTGTGACCCCGAGCACACCCCTGACCAGCGCGTTCTTGGCGCGCTGGATTCCGGGGCGGTTCCGCGGACGTGCGGAATTCTTGATTCCGGCCCCGTTCCGCCCGGTCCTGCGCCGAAACCCGGTTGCACGGACCTTGCCGAATGGGTGGCCAGGAAGCGCGGGAGGGGTGATCATGAGAAGTCCAGAGCGCACTTCCCATGAGGAGGCACGGGTGGCCGAGACTCTGAAGAAGGGCAGCCGGGTGACCGGCGCCGCGCGCGACAAGCTCGCGGCAGACCTGAAGAAGAAGTACGACTCCGGTGCGAGCATCCGGGCGTTGGCCGAAGAGACCGGCCGCTCCTACGGATTCGTCCACCGGATGCTCAGCGAGTCCGGGGTGGTACTGCGCGGACGCGGCGGAGCAACACGCGGCAAGAAGACCGCCTCGGCCTGACCGGGGCCGGGCGGGTCCATGGGCTCGCCGGGTCGGGTTGCCACCCGGTCGGCCGCGCGGTCGGCTGGGTGGTTACTGTGCAGTCACTTATGTGACCGCACCGCACCGACCCGGAGGCGCCCCATGGCTTCGCCCGACCCCGTACTCGACAAGGACGGCGTCCGGCTCACCGTCGACGACGCAGTCGCCACGGTGACCCTGACCAATCCGGACAAGCGCAACGCCCAGTCTCCCGCTCTGTGGCGGGCGTTGGCGGCCGCCGGTCAGGAGCTGCCCGGCACCGTCCGGGTCGTCGTGCTGCGGGGAGAGGGCAAGTCCTTCTCCGCCGGGCTCGACCGTCAGGCCTTCACTCCCGAGGGCTTCGACGGCGAGCCGTCCTTCATCGACCTCGCGCGCGGCTCCGACGAGGAGCTGGACGGGGTCATCGCCGAGTACCAGGAGGCGTTCACCTGGTGGCGCCGCAACGACATCGTGTCGATCGCGGCGGTCCAGGGGCACGCGATCGGTGCGGGCTTCCAGCTCGCGCTCGCCTGTGACCTGCGCGTCGTCGCGGACGACGTGCAGTTCGCCATGCGCGAGACCAGCCTGGGCCTGGTGCCGGACCTCACGGGCACCCACCCCCTGGTGGGCCTGGTGGGCTACGCCCGCGCCCTGGAGATCTGCGCCACCGGCCGCTTCGTCGGAGCGGAGGAGTCGGAGCGGATCGGACTCGCGAACCTGGCGGTGCCGGGGGCGGAGCTGGACGCGTCCGTACGTGACCTGGCGGCGGCGCTGCTTGCCGCGCCGCGGGATGCGGTGATCGAGACGAAGGCGTTGTTGCGGGGCGCGTCGGGGCGGTCGTACGAGGAGCAGCGGGTGGCGGAGCGGGGGGCGCAGGGGCGGCGGCTCCGAGCGCTGGCTGGCTTGTCGGACTGATCCCCCACCCCGCCCGTTCCCTCAACCCTCCGGGGGTGGGTGGGGGCGAAGGTGGTGTTCCCGGGTGCTACGCCCCCGGCCCCCCGAGCGGGGGCTGCGCCCCCTGCACCCCTGCGGGGGCTGCGCCCCCGGCCCCCCGATTCGGGGCTCCGCCCCGGACCCCGCTCCTCAAACGCCGGAGGGGCTGATTTTTGGCCGGGCCCCGTTGTGCCTCAAGGGGCGCGGGGAACTGCGCGACCAGCCCCCACCGGCCCGCAGGCAAACGCCGCACCCCCGGAGGGCTGCACGGGGAACTGCGCGCCCAGCCCCCACCGGCCCGCAGACAAACCCCGCACCCCCGAAGGGCTTCGCGGGGAACTGCCCGAGCGGCCACAGCCAGCCCGCAGACGAACTGCCCCCTACCGGCCCGCAGCCGAACGGGGGTATGGGGGCCCAGCCCGCAGCAGCGTGGCCCGGCCGCCCGCCAGAGGGCTTTCGGGAAGGGGCGGGGTGGGGAGACTCACCCCACCCACGTCACCAGCACCGCCACCCCACCCCCGACCACCCCCCGAACCCCCCGCACCACATCCACCGCCCGATGCCCCGGCGCGACCGCCACCTCCACGCACTCCGGCATCGCGCCCACCAGCCCGGCCAGTTCCGCCGTCAGGAACGACACGCCGGGGACCGGGGCCGGGAGTGGGGGGCCGGGGCGTGGTCCGGGTGGGGGATCCGGGGGAGGTGGGGGCGCGGGGGCGTCCAGGAGGGACGTCACCCGGATGTCGACCCGGGTCAGGCGCAGGCCCAGGCGGGCCTTCGCGGCCCGCAGCATCGCCTCCCGTACCCCCTCCGTCGGAGGGCGCCCGGAACCCCACACCGCCACCTCCACCACCGCCCGCACATCGCCCGGCGGCAACCCGCTCGGCGGCGGCGCCACCGCGGGGACCCCGGCCGCCGCCGGATCCGCGAGCGAGAGGCGCAGGGACGTCACCGCCAGGCCCGGCACCCCGGCGCAGGCCGCCCGTAGCACCGCCCCCGCCGCCCGCTCCGTCACCCATGCGCCGTCCGCCGCCTCGCCCAGCGGCAGCAGCCTGCCCAGGGCGAGTCGGCGCCGTACCTCCGTGCTCCACGCGTCAGGCGTCATTGCTCCAGCCTGCCGCATCCGCGGCGCGAGACGGGGCAACCGCACTTAGTGTGGGCAAAGGAGGGGAAGGGGAAGCCGAAAGGGATGAACGCCATGAGCGACACCGTGGAAAGCAGCCGCCCCGAGCAGCCCGACCCGATCGGCCCGGGCGGCGGCAGAGAGACCCACGAGAGCCTGACCAGGAAGAGCCCGAGACGCGGCGGCGGCGACCCCGGTACGCGCGGCCGCACCACCATCGCCGACGGCGTGGTGGAGAAGATCGCGGGGCTCGCCGCCCGCGAGGTCGTCGGCGTCCACGCGATGGGCAGCGGCCTGTCCCGTACGTTCGGCGCCGTCCGCGACCGGGTGCCCGGCGGCGCCAGGTCCGCGGTGGGGCGCGGGGTGAAGGCCGAGGTCGGTGAGGTCCAGACGGCGATCGATCTGGAGATCGTCGTCGACTACGGCGTGTCGATCTCGGATGTGGCCCGTGCCGTACGGGAGAACGTGATCGCGGCCGTCGAGCGCATGACCGGGCTCGAGGTCGTCGAGGTCAACATCGCGGTGAGCGATGTGAAACTTCCCGATGAGGAAGAGGACGAGTCGGAGCCCCGGCTCCAGTGAAGGCCCCCGGTGCGGCCCCGGCCCCGACTGAGGAGCGACTGAGGAGCTCAGGATGAGCATGGCGGTGATCGGCATGGTGGCCGGCATGGCGCTCGGGTTCGCCGGATACTTCGGCGGCTTCGGAGCGTTCCTGCTGGTCGCGGCGCTAGGCGCGATCGGATTCGTGGTGGGCAGGTTCCTGGACGGCGATCTCGAACCCGGCGACTTCTTCCGTCCCCGCGACCGCGGCGACCGGCGGCGGTGACGCGGGCCCATGACGGTGTCGTCGACGGCGTCGCCCGGCGCGGGACGCCCCGGCCGGGGAGAGTACGGTCCGGCCGGGTCCGGTGAGTCCGGTGGGGCGGGTCGGGGCGGAGGCGGGGCCGGCGCGTCCGGACCCGCCTCCGCCCCCCGCCGCGTCGTGCCCGCCGAGCGCGGAGCGACCCGTATCGCCGACCGGGTCGTCGCGAAGATCGCCGCACAGGCGGCGCGTGAGGTGCTGGGCGCGCCCCCCGAAGGTGGCACCGCGCCCCACGCGGCGGTCACGGTGCACCAGGACGTGGCCCGGGTGCGGGTCAGCCTGGAGCTCGGCTACCCCTCCGATCTCGGCGCCCAGTGCGGCGCCGTGCGTCGGCAAGTGGCCGAGCGGGTAAGGGCGTTGGCGGGCATGGAGGTGCCCGAGGTGGCGGTGCAGATCGAGCGTCTGCACTCGGCGCACACCGGTACGGCGGACCGGGGGAGGACCACATGAGCGAGCCCAGCGAGCGGGAAGCGCCCGACGGCGGAAACGACACCCAGCGCCTCCCCGTCGTCATGGAGAAGGACCCCGGCGGGACCTCCGGCGGCGGGCTCGACCAGTCCCGGTCGTCCGCCGCCTACGACCCCGTACCCGTCCTCGACGAGGACGCGGGCGGCCGGGCCGGGCGCTTCTGGTCGGTGCGGCGGACGCCCGCCGTGCTGGTCGCCCTCGCCGTACTGGCCGTGGCCGGGCCGCTGTTGTACGACATCGCGGCCGTACGCGCGGACCGCCCCGCGATGCGCTGGCGCCGCGGGCTCGCGCACTGGCTGGCCCGGCACACCGTGGACGACGCGGTGGTGCTCACCTGCGCCGGCGCCGCGGTGGCCGTCGGGATCTGGCTGGTCGTGCTGGCGGTGACGCCGGGGCTGCGGGACCTCCTGCCGATGCGGCGCGCCTCGGCCGGGGTGCGCGCCGGGCTCGACCGGTCCGCCGCCGCCCTGGTGCTGCGGGACCGGGCGATGGAGGTCCCGGGCGTGCAGTCGGTGCGGGTCAGGATGGGCCGCGCCAAGGTCGCTGTGCGGGCCGTCTCGCACTTCCGCGAGCTCGACGACGTACGGGCGGATCTGGACGCCGCGCTCGGCGCGGGCATCAAGGAGCTCGGGCTCGCCGGACAGCCCGGGCTCTCCGTGCACGTGGGCCGTGCCGCCAGGAAGAGGTGACCCATGCTCAGGACGGTGAACCGGGTGCTGATCGGCCTCGCCGGGCTGATCCTGATGGCGGCGGGCGGTGCGGTCCTCGCGGCCGGGGCCGGCCTCTCGGTCCCCTCGTGGTGGCCCTGGCGGGACACCGACGACGTCCTGCTGGACCAGGCCCGCCGGGAGCGCTGGCACCACCACGGCTGGTGGTGGCCGACGGTCATCACGGCCCTCGCCGTACTCGTCCTGCTCACCCTGTGGTGGCTGCTCGCCCAGCTGCGCCGGGCGCGGCTGGCCGAGGTCCTGGTGGACTCGGGCGACGGCGAGGGCGCGCTGCTGCGCGGCCGCGCCCTGGAGACGGTCCTGGCGGGCGAGGCGGAGGCGCTGCCCGGCGTGGCCCGCGCCCAGGTGACCCTGCACGGCCGCCGCACTACCCCGACGGCCCGCGTAGCCCTCCTGCTGGAGCCCCACGCGGCCCCGGCCGAAGCCCTCTCCCGCCTCACCTCGGAAGCCCTCGCGCACGCCCGCGACTCGGCGGGCCTCGCCGCCCTCCCGGCCGAGGCCCGACTGCGCGGCGTCAAACACCGGGCCCGTCGGGTGAGCTGACCCGGGTGACCGCGGCT
Source organism: Streptomyces sp. NPDC023838 (assembly GCF_040639555.1). Lineage (NCBI taxonomy): Bacteria > Bacillati > Actinomycetota > Actinomycetes > Kitasatosporales > Streptomycetaceae > Streptomyces > Streptomyces sp. NPDC023838. The sequence continues at coordinate 52,934 of NZ_JBFAAD010000032.1, read as the reverse complement.
TGAGCGGTCCGTCGACGCCCGGCCCGGCCACCCCGCGCTCGCCCCCCGGCGCTCGCCCCCAGAAGGTGGCGGACTCAGAAGGCGGCGGACCCGGAAGCCGGCGGACTCAGAAGCCGTGCCGGGCCCCGCCGTCCACCGGAAGCATCAGGCCCGTCAGATACGACGCCGCGGGCGAGAGCAGGAACGCGGCCGTGCGGCCGAACTCCTCCGGGGTGCCGTAGCGGCGCAGCGGGATCCGGGACTCGTTGGCCGTACGGGCCGCCTCCGCGTCGCCGGAGAGCGCGTCCAGCTGGCGGACGCGGTCGGTGTCGATGCGGGCCGGGAGCAGGCCGACCACGCGGATGCCGCGCGGGCCCAGCTCGTCCGCCAGGGACTTGGCGAAGCCCGCGAGGCCCGGGCGCAGGCCGTTGGAGACCGTCAGGCCGGGGATCGGCTCGTGGACCGAGCCCGACAGGACGAAGCCGATCACCCCGCCCTCGTCCAGCTCCTCCGCCGCCGTGCGCGCCATCCGTACCGCACCCAGGAACACCGACTCGAAGGCCGAGCGCCACTGCTCGTCCGTGTTGTCGGCGACGAACCCGGGCGGCGGGCCGCCCACGCTGATCAGTACGCCGTCGAAGCGGCCGAAACGCTCGCGGGCGGTGGCGATCAGGCGGGCGGCCGCGCCGGAGTCGGCGTTGTCGACGGCCACGCCCAGCGCGTTCGGGCCCAGCTCCCGCGCGGCCTCCGCCACCGCCTTCTCGTCGCGGCCGCTGAGCACCGCCTTCGCGCCGTCGGCCGTGAGCGCCCGCGCCGAGGCGAGGCCGAGGCCGCGGGAGGCGCCGGTGACCACGTAGACGCGGTCCTTCAGTCCAAGATCCATGCGCCTATCCTGCCTCCAGCCCCATCGCCGTCGCCACCAGCCCGATGTGACTGAAGGCCTGCGGGAAGTTGCCCAGCTGCCGGCCGGCCAGCGGGTCGTACTCCTCGGCCAGCAGCCCCACGTCGTTGCGGAGCGCGAGGAGGCGCTCGAACAGCTCCCGCGCCTCCTTCTCGCGGCCGGTCAACCGCAGTGCGTCGGCCAGCCAGAACGAGCAGACCAGGAAGGTTCCCTCGTCGCCGGGCAGGCCGTCGACCGTGGTGCCCTCGGCGCTGTAGCGGCGTACGAAGCCGCTGTGGCCGAGCTCGTCGCGCACCGCGTCCACCGTCCCGATCACCCGCGGGTCGTCGCCCGGCAGGAACCCGACCCGGGGAATGAGCAGCGTCGCCGCGTCCAGCTCCACGGAGCCGTACGCCTGCGTGAAGGTGTTCCGCTTGGTGTCGAACCCCTTCTCGCACACCTCCCGGTGCACCTCGTCCCGCATCCGCCGCCAGCGCTCCGCGTCGCCGCGCCGGGACGGGTCGGACTCCAGGGCCTGGACCGCGCGGTCGGCGGCGACCCACGCCATCACCTTGGAGTGCACGAAGTGGCGGCGCTCGCCGCGTACCTCCCACAGGCCCTCGTCCGGCTCGCGCCAGCGGGCCTCCAGGAAGCCGAGCAGGCTGAGCTCGACGTTCCAGGTGTGCGGCTTGGCGGCCATGCCCGCGGTGCGAGCCAGATGGAGGGAGTCGATGACCTCCCCGTACACATCGAGCTGGAGCTGTTTGACGGCGGCGTTGCCGATCCGGACCGGGGTGGAGCCCAAGTGGCCCTGGAGCCACGGCAGTTCGGTCTCCGGCAGCCGCCGCTCGCCGCCGAGGCCGTACATGATCTGGAGGTCGGCCGGGTCGCCCGCGACCGCGCGCAGCAGCCAGTCGCGCCAGGCCGCCGCCTCGTCGAGGTAGCCGGCCGAGACCAGCGCGTCCAGCGTCAGCGTCGAGTCGCGCAGCCAGCAGTAGCGGTAGTCCCAGTTGCGCACGCCCCCGATCTCCTCCGGCAGCGAGGTGGTGGGGGCGGCGACGATGCCGCCGGTCGGCGCGTAGGTGAGGGCCTTGAGGGTGATGAGGGAGCGGACGACGGCGTCCCGGTGGGGGCCGGTGCAGCGGCATTTGGCGGCCCACTCGCGCCAGTCCGCCAGGCTCTGCTCCAGCGCCGCGAACGGATCGATTATCGACGGCCGGACCTCGTGCGAGGGGTGCCAGGTCAGCACCATCGCGACCTTCTCGCCCGGGCCGACCGTGAACGACGAGCGGGTGCTCATGTGCTGCCCCCAGGTCTTGACCGGGGGATCGGTGCGCAGCCAGACCGAGTCGGGGCCGGCGACCGCGACCCGGTGGCCGTCGGCGCGCCGCACCCAGGGCACCACCCGGCCGTAGTCGAAGCGCAGCCTCAGCACGGAGCTCATCTCCACGCTGCCGCTGACGCCCTCGACGATCCGTACGACGTCGGGGGCCCTGTCTCGCTGGGGCATGAAGTCGAGGACGCGGACCGTGCCGGTGCGGGTCTCCCAGACGGACTCCAGGATGAGCGAGTCGTCGAGGTAGGCGCGGCGCGTGCAGTCCCCGGCGCCCGCTGGGGCGATCCGCCAGTGACCGTTGTCGTCGTCGCCGAGCAGCGCGGCGAAACAGGCCGCCGAGTCGAAGCGGGGCAGACAGAGCCAGTCGATGGAACCGTCCCTGCCGACGAGGGCGGCGGTCTGGAGGTCGCCGATGAGGGCGTAGTCCTCGATGCGTTGGATGCGTCGCGTCACGCTCTGGCGTCTTCCCGCCCTGCGGAATTGTCAACCAGGCCAGTACGTCAATAGGACCGGACGGTACGGATGGGACGCGGCGGGCGCCCCTGTCAGGCCGTCGCGGTCACGCTGTCACGTTGTCGTGGTCACGCTGTCGTGGTCACGTTGTCGTGGTCACGTTGTCGTGGTCACGCGGTCGCCGGTGCGGGCTCCGCCGCCCCGGCCTTCGCCGCCGCCTCCGCCCGGTCCCGCTTCTCGCGGCGGACCAGGATGACCCAGCCGACCGGGACCCCGGCGGTGAACAGCCACCACTGGACCGCGTACGCCATGTGCGGACCGATCGAGGAGTGGTCCGGGGCCGGGATCAGCTCGGGGGAGTCGTCGGGGGACTCGGGGGCGGTCTGCTCGATGTAGCCGCCCAGGACCGGGCGGCCGAGCGCCTTCTGCTGCTGGGCGCTGCTGATGAGCATCACCTGGCGGGGCGGCAGGCCCTTGACGTCCTTGATGCCGCTGGCCGCGGTCGTCTGGTCGGCCATCAGCCGCCCGGTGATGGTGACCTCACCCTTGGGCGGGGCCGGGATCCGGGGGAACTCGGTCTGGCTGCCGTTGTCCGGCACCCAGCCGCGGTTGATCAGCACGGTCGGCCCGCCGTCGAGGACGAACGGGGTGAGGACGTGGTAGCCGACCCGCCCGTCGGCGGCGGTCCGGCGGCGCACCACGACCTCGTGGGCGGTGTCGTACGTGCCGGTGGCGGTGACCCGGCGCCAGTACTGGGCGTGCGGGACGGTGTGGCCGGGGGAGGTGAGCGCGGTCACCGGGACCGGCTTCGCCTTCAGGTTGTCCGCGATGACGGTGTTCTGCGCGACGCGGTGCTGGTGGCGGTGCAGCTGCCAGAAGCCCAGCTCGATCATCGTGGGGATGAGAACGAGGGCGAGGAGGGTGACGAGCACCCACTGCCGGGACAACAGGAAGCGATACACCCCATGACGGTACAACTCCACCATGGGGTGTTCGGAGGGGGGGCTCGGGATACGCGGGGTCAGACCTTGTCGACGATGCCCACCTGGCCCTCCGCTCGGGCGCAGTGCCCGCCGCAGTACCAGTGCCCCTCGACCTCGACCCCCTGGCCGATGATCTGGACCCGGCAGTGTTCACAGATGGGCGCCATGCGGTGGATGGCGCACGAGAAGCAGTCGAAGACGTGCACCGCGCCCTGCGCGTGCACCTCGAAGGACATCCCGTAGTCGTTTCCGCAGACCTCGCAACGTGCCATGCGCCACAGGGTGCGGGGCCCCGCGCCGCAACGGCGGGCGGCACGCCACGCGGTCACCCGTCTGCCGGAGCCACGTCCCGCAGCAGCTGGGTGAAGGCCGCCTCGTCGACGACCGGGGTGCCGAACGACTTCGCCTTCACGGTCTTGGAGGTCGCCGAGTCCGGGTCGTTGGTCACCAGGAGGCTGGTCAGCCGGGAGACGCTGGTCGCCACGTGCAGCCCGGCCTCGATCGCGCGGTCCTCCAGGAGCTCCCGGTCGATGGAGGTGTCGCCGGAGAACGCCACCCGCATGCCCTGCTTGAGTGGTTTGTCCGGTTCGTAGCGACCCGGGTTGGGGTACGGGCACGCCGGACGCCTGCGCGCGGGCCGCCAGCTGGAGCTCCGGCCGTATGAACCGGTGGGCTGGTAGCCGATGCGGGGCGTGGCCGGGCCGTCCGACCACTCGGTGAGCGGGCGGCATTCGAGCAGCGGCAGCCGCGCCCCGACCCGCACCGCCTCGTGCAGGCTCGGGCGGAACGCCTCGGCCAGCACGCGCGCGTCGTCGAGGGCGTGGTGCGCGCGCTGCTGCACCACTCCGTAGTGCGCGGCCAGCGACTCCAGTTTGTGGTTGGGCAGCGGCAGGTCGAGCTCCTTGGAGAGCGCGATGGTGCACAGCCGCTGGCGCACCGGCGCGGCGCTCTTCGCCCGTGCGTACTCCCTGGCGATCATCTGCCAGTCGAAGATCGCGTTGTGCGCGACCAGGACCCGGCCGTCCAGCCGCTCGGCGAACTCCCCGGCGATGTCCGGGAAGAGCGGCGCGTCCGTCAGGACGTCGGTGGTCAGTCCGTGGATCCACACCGGGCCGGGGTCGCGCTCCGGGTTGACCAGCGTGTACCAGTGGTCCTCGACGTTGCCCTGGGCGTCCAGGCGGTAGACGGCAGCCGACACTATCCGGTCGTCGCGGGCGAGGCCGGTGGTCTCCACGTCGACGACCGCGTACCCCTGTGGGTAGGCGGCTGGCCACGTCGCTGCTGCTGTCGTACGGTCGTCGAGCATGGTCACAGAGAATACGGGGCCGCACTGACAACGCGGGCGGCGCCCGTCAACGCGGCTGTGCGAGCAGCCCGTCGACCAGGGCCCGCACCGACGCGGCGAACAGCCGGTCCGGGTCCGGCGGCCGGGCCAGCGCGCGGGCGAGCGCCGGGTCGTCCTCGGCGGGCGCGGTGTGCCAGAGCTCGTCCTCGCCGGGGCGCTGCGCCGGAGCCCGCTCGCGGTAGCGCTCGACCAGGACGTGGCCGACGACCTGGAACTGGACCGCCCGCACCACCCGCGCGGCGGCGGTCCCGCGGAGCCCGGCCTCGTGGACCTCGTGGACCAGGGCCTGCTGGGCGGGCAGGAACATCCGCTCGGTCAAGCCGCGTTCGTGGACCATCGCGATCAGGTGCGGGCGCTCGCGCAGCTCCCGGCGCAGCGCGGTGGCGACCGAGACGATCCGGGCGGCCGGGGTGCGCCCGCGCGGTCTGATCTCGCCCAGCTCCCGCACGGTCCGCTCGACGAGCGCGTCGAGCAGCGACTCGCGGTTGCCGACGTGCCAGTAGATCGAGGTGACCGCCGTGCCGAGCTCGGCGGCGAGCCTACGCATGGTCAGGGCGGCCGGCCCGTGCTGTCTGACCAGGGCCCCGGCGGCCGCCAGGACCTCCTCGCGGCTCAGAGACGTACGCGTCATGGCCCGCCCCTCCCAACTCCCGTTGCCGCACGGCTCTTTACCCTTCATCGGCGTCGGTGTAACTGTGTTACAGACCCGGGGGACGGCACTGCGAGGCACAACCCAGGAAGGGTGGTACGCCATGGCACGCGTACGGTACGGCGCACGGACCGAGGACGAGATCCGGGCCGCGCGCACGGCGAGCTCCCGCCTCCCCGACATCTGGTCCACCGGTGTGGTGGCCGTCTGGGAGAGCGATCCCGACGCGGTGGCGGCGGTGCTGCCGCCGCCGCTCAAGCCCGCCGGGGATTCACTCGTACGGGCCAACATCAGCCGGGTCGACCTGCCCGGCTATCCGCTCGGCGCCGGTTCCGTGGCGGTCTCGGCCGTACACGACGGGCAGCCCGGCTGGTACCCGCTGGTGATGCCGATGACCCATGAACGGGCGCTGATCGGCGGGCGCGAGGTGTTCGGCGAGCCGAAGAAGCTCGGCGAGGTCACCGTCGAGCGGGACGGCCTGGTCGTGCGGGCCGCGCTCGCCCGGCACGGCATCGCCTTCGTCGAGGTGCGCGGCGCGGTCGACAGCGCGCTGCCGCTGCCGGAGCCGGCGGAGAAGGTCGACTTCTACTTCAAGTTCCTGCCCGCCGTGGACGGCGAGGGCTTCGACGCGGACCCGGTGCTCGTGCACTGCGTACGCAACGAGAAGGTCCGCAAGCTGGAGCGGATCACCGGCGACGTGGTGCTGCGCGAGTCCATGTACGACCCGGTCGCCGACCTCCCGGTCCGCCGCGTCGTGGAGATCACGATCGGCGAGAAGACCACCGACCAGCGGGGCCGGGTGGCCGAACGGGTCAGCGCGCAGGCCCTGTTGCCGTACATCCACCAGCGCTACGACGACCCGCAGCAGATCCTCGACGGCCCGCCGGCGGGGAGCGTGTGATGCGGCTCACCGAGGGGCAGGTCGCCGTCGTCACCGGCGCCGCGAGCGGGATCGGGCTCGCCATGGCCCGCAGGTTCGCCGCCGAGGGACTCCAGGTGGTCCTCGCGGACGTCGAGGAGGCGGCCCTGGAGAAGGCGGCGGGGGAGCTGCGCGAGGAGGGGGCCCAGGTCCACGCGCGCGTGGTCGACGTCTCCGAGCGCGCCTCCGTACAGCAGCTCGCGGACGCGGCGTACGAGACGTTCGGGGCCGTCCACGTCCTCTGCAACAACGCGGGCGTCGGCTCCGGCGCGGAGGGGCGGATGTGGGAGCACGAGGTCAACGACTGGAAGTGGGCCTTCGCGGTCAACGTGTGGGGCGTCTTCCACGGCATCCAGGCCTTCGTACCGCGCATGATCGCGTCCGGCGAGCCCGGCCACGTCGTCAACACCTCGTCGGCCGACGGCGGGATCGCGCCGCTGCCCACCGCCTCCGTGTACGCGGTCACCAAGGCGGCCGTCGTCACCATGACCGAGTCGCTGTACGCACACCTGAAGGCGGAGCACGCGCGCGTGGGCGCGTCCGTGCTCTTCCCCGGCCCGCACATGCTGCGCACCGGACTGTGGGAGTCGCACCGCAACCGCCCGGCCCGGTACGCCAAGGAGCGCCCGCGCAAGGCGCCCTACCGCAGCCTGGAGAAGTGGGAGGCGGCGATGCGGGCGGCCGGGCAGGAGGTCGAGTTCACGCCGGTCGAGGAGGTCGCGGAGGCGGTCGTCGACGGCATCCGGGCCGACCGCTTCTGGATGCTCCCGCCGAGCGAGCACAGCGACCGCCAGATCAGGGCGAGGTCGCGGTCGATGCTGGACCGGGCCAATCCGTCGTACTTGGAGAACTTCATTCTCGACTGACCCGCTGTGACTCCCGCCGACGCGCCGGCTCGGGCTTCCGGCCGGGGGCCCGGGGGCTGTCCCCCGGGAAACGCAGCATTCTGGACTGAGGGATTTCGCCATGCCGAAGAGCAGCACATCGCAAGGCGCACAGAACGACCCGTACCTGATCATCTCCTCCGACTGCCACGCCGGGCTCCCCACCGAGCAGTACCGGCCCTATCTCGACTCCCGCTTCCACCGGGACTTCGACGGCTTCCTCGACGGGCGCGAGCGCCGCCGCGAGGAGATGACCCGCCTGGGCGTCCGCAACGAGGCCTTCGCGGACAAGTGGTTCGCCGACAACGAGGAGGGCCTCAAGGGCGGTTGGGACGCCGCCCGCAGGCTCAAGGAGCTCGACGGGGACGGGGTGGCCGCCGAGGTCGTCTTCCCCGACGCGGACGCCGTCGACAGCAGGACCGCCGCGCCCTTCGGCGTCGGCCTCGGGCTCTCCGGCGACCAGGACCCCGACCTGGGCATGGCGGGCGCGCAGGCGCACAACCGCTGGCTCGCGGAGTTCGTCGGGCAGAATCCCGAACGGCACTGCGGGGTCGCCCTGCTGCCGGTCACCGGTGACACCGCGCGCGTGGTCGACGAGATCCACCGGGCCAAGGAGTCCGGGCTGGGCGCGCTGATGATCCCCTCGATGTGGGTGGACAAGGCCCCGTACCACGACCGCCGTTACGACCCCGTGTGGGCGGCGGCCGCCGAGACCGGGATGCCGGTCGTCACCCACTCGGGAGCGGCGCCCCGCCACGAGTACGGCGACCACCTCGGCATCTACGTCAGCGAGGTCACCTGGTGGCCGGCCCGGCCACTGTGGTTCCTGCTCTGGTCCGGCGTCTTCGAGCGCCACCCCGGGCTGCGCTTCGGGGTCGCGGAGTCGGGCTGCTGGTGGCTGCCGAACCTGCTGTGGTTCATGGACCGGCTGTACCTGGGCGCGCACGGCGGCAAGAAGCTGTCGCCGTTCGCCGAGCTGAAGCGGCCGCCGAGTGAGTACCTGGACCGGCAGGTCTTCGTCTGCGCCACCAACACCAAGCGGCGCGAGCTGGCCCAGCGCTACGAGATCGGCGTCGACAACATCCTCTGGGGCTCCGACTTCCCGCACCCGGAGGGCACCTGGCCGCACACCCGCGAGTGGCTGCGCAAGACCTTCCACGACATCCCGGTGGCGGAGACGCGCCGGATGCTGGGGCTCGCGGCGGCGGAGGTCTTCGGCTTCGACACCGCGAAACTGGCCCCGCTGGCGCGGCGCATCGGGCCCACCCCGGCCGAACTCGGCCAGCCGGACGACCAGTCGGCGGTCGAGGCGTCCTGGGCGCGCTCGCGCGAGGTCGGCCGGCACTGGCTGACCGACCACGACTTCCCGGTCCTGGGGGCGTCATGACCGCCGACCGCTACACGGTGATCTCGGCCGACTGCCACGCGGGCGCCGACCTCCTCGACTACAAGCCGTACCTGGAGAAGCGCTACCACGACGACTTCGACGCCTGGGCCGCCACCTACGTCAACCCGCACGAGGACCTGCTCGCCGACACCGCCGACCGCAACTGGAACTCCGAGCGGCGGGTGGCCGAGCTGGAGGCCGACGGGATCGTCGCGGAGGTGGTGTTCCCCAACACCATCCCGCCGTTCTTCCCCTCGGCCTCCCTGATGGCCCCCGCCCCGACGCGCGAGGAGCTCGAACAGCGCTGGGCGGGCCTGCGGGCCCACAACCGCTGGCTGGCCGACTTCTGCGCGCTGGTGCCGGGCCGCAGGGCGGGCGTGGCGCAGATCCTGCTGAACGACGTCGACGCGGCGGTGGCGGAGATCCACCGGACCAAGGAGGCGGGCCTGACCGGCGGCGTCCTGCTCCCGGGCGCCCCGCCCGGCTCGGGCGTCCCCGAGCTGTACTCGGCCGCGTACGACCCGATCTGGGCTGTCTGCGCCGACCTCGGCGTACCGGTCAACCACCACGGCGGTTCCGCGTCGCCGCCGCTGGGGGAGGAGCCGGCCGCGCGGGCCGTCTTCATGGTGGAGACGACGTGGTTCTCGCATCGCGCGCTGTGGCACCTGATCTTCGGTGGCGCGTTCCGCCGCCACCCGGCGCTGAAGCTGATCCTCACCGAGCAGGGCTCGGGCTGGATTCCCGGCGTGATCGAGATGCTCGACTACTACCACGAGCGCCTGGTGTCGGCGGCGACCCGGGCGGCCACGGCGGAGTCCAAGTTCGGCGCGGGCCTGGCGGAGTCGATGGGCAAGGGCCCGAGCGCGGTCTGGCGCGACAACTGCTATGTGGGCGCCAGCTTCATGCGCCCCCACGAGGTGCCGCTGCGCGACCGGATCGGCCTCGACAAGATCATGTGGGGCAGTGACTTCCCGCACGACGAGGGCACCACCCCGTACTCCCGCGAGGGCCTGCGGATCGCGTACGCGGGGCTGCCGAGGGACGAGGTGGCACGGATGGTGGGCGGCAACGCGGCCCGCGTCTACGGCTTCGACCTGCCCTTCCTGGACGAGATCGCGGCGCGGGTGGGCCCGACCGTCGCGGAGATCGCCGAGCCGCTCAAGGAGATCCCGGCGGACGCCACGAGCCCGGTCTTCGCGCTGGGTGGGTCGGTACGGGTGTGGTGAGGCGGGGGGTGAGATTCTTCGCCGCATGACGGAAGCGGAGATGGCCCAGGGCCACGACGAGGCCCACGGCGGGGCCCTCGGCGCGCGCCTGAACTGGCTGCGGGCCGCGGTCCTCGGCGCCAACGACGGCATCGTGTCCACGGCGGGCCTCGTCGTCGGCGTGGCGGGCGCGACGGACGACCGCTCCGCCCTGCTGACGGCGGGCCTGGCCGGCCTGCTCGCGGGCTCGATGTCGATGGCGGCGGGCGAGTACGTCTCCGTGTCCACCCAGCGCGACTCCGAGAAGGCCGCGCTGGCGCAGGAGCGGCGCGAGCTGCGCGAGGAGCCGGAGGCCGAACTGAAGGAGCTGAGCGGCCTGTTGGAGGACCGCGGCCTCAGCCCCGAGGTGGCGCGGGAGGCGGCGCAGCAGCTCACCGAGCGCGACGCCCTGCGCGCCCACGCGCGCGTGGAGCTCGGCATCGACCCCGACGAACTGGCCAACCCCTGGCACGCGGCGGGCGCCAGTTTCCTCGCCTTCACGGCCGGCGCCCTGCTGCCCCTGCTGGCCATCGTCCTGCCCCCGTCCTCGGTACGCCTGTACGTGACGGTCACCTCGGTGCTGGCCGCCCTGGCCCTGACGGGCTGGTGGAGCGCCCGGCTGGGCGCGGCGCCGGTGGGGGCGGCGGTGCTGCGGAACGTGGGTGGGGGCGCGGTGGCCATGGGGGTGACGTATCTGGCGGGGTCGTTGTTGGGGGCGGCGGGGGTTTGAGGGTCAGGGGCGGGTGCGGGTTCGCTTGAGGCGGTCTGGGGGGATCTGGTCGGCGCCGGTGAGGGGCTGGTCGTCGGGCGCCCTGATGGTGAGCGCGGAAAGGTCGGCCAGTGGCGAGAGATCGAGCGGAGCGCCGGCGGTCGTCGATCGGGAGAGATATATCTCCGTCAGTTGGGGAAGCTCGCGCACCGGACCCAGTCCGCCCGGGATTTCGCATTCGGTCAGAACCAGGCTCTGGACCCTGGTGGCACGGGCCAGCATCCTGAGGTCGAGAGAGCCGAGCTCATAGAGACACAGGCGCCGCAGCCGTCCGAGCACGTCGGGCATCCGGCACAGTTCCCGCAGCTGCGACTGCCCGGTGAGCGTCAGATCGGTGAGGAGAGGCCAGCGTTCGATGCCCCGGAGACTCGCATACCGAATCTGTCGCTGAAGCGTCAGCGAGGTCAACCGAGGGCCTACGGGCAGCTCGGTGAGGCTCTCGATGAGCGCGGGATGGCCGACGGACACGCTGATGAGGCCAGGCATCTCCCGTAGCGGTTCCAGTGACAGCTCTGGATCGAGCATGTAGAGGGAAATGTGCTCAAGGCCAGACCCGGTCAGCGGCGTCAGATCTTGCACTGCGGAGCATCGGCTCAGATAAAGCCGCTTGAGCCGGGGAAGGGAGGCAAGAGGGGTGAGATCCGCGAGATCCATGCTGCCGTAGACAAATAACCATTCCGTTTCCCGGGCCGCGATCAAAGGGGTGAGATCCGAGTGGTTGCCGGACAACTGGATGTGCCGTGCGCCGGGTAGCAGACGAAGTGCCTGCAACTGACCCCCAGTTGTGACGGTCAGGAAAGCTTGATCCCACGCCCCCGCCGCCAATACCTCCCGTGCGTACTCCTCACTGTCGAAGGACCCCCAGGCAGTCGAGAGCTGGACAGCCACCAGCCCCCGCCCGTCCCCCCGAAACCGCGAAATCACCTCCAGCGCCGCATCCCCCCTGATCGCCGCCGCCGTCCGTACCACCGCCCCCGCCTCGTACTCGTCCAGTCCCTCCGGCCCCGGCAGCAGCTCAAGTACCAGCTCGCCCACCTTCGCCAGCTTCTCCGCGTCGTCCAGGCTGCGCGGGGGCAGCAGCTCCTGGGTGCGGGACTGGACCGACTCCCGGATCGCCAGGTCCAGCTCGGGGGCGTGCTCCAAGCAGGCCGCCGCCAGCAGTACCAGCCGGTGGCGGAGCTTCGGGGCCCGGTCGGCCCGGCGGAGCAACTGCTTGAGCAGGCGGGCCCGCTCGTCCGGACGCGCGTGGCCGACCGCCATCTGGACGACGTCGTCCCAGGTGTCGTCGTGCGCGTTGGCCGCCAAGACACCGAAGTCGCGGGACTCCACCGCCGCCTTCGCCCCCAGGTAGTCCTGGAAGGTGCGGTGCACGAAGCCCACGGTGCCGGGGGCCGGTTCGCGCAACAGGCCGCTGCGGATCAGCAGATGCGCGAAGACCTGCTCGGCGGTGCCCCGCACCTGCGGCATCGCGGTGAGCCAGTCGGCGATCATCTCCATGGCCTCGACCTGCTCGGCCTCCACCTGGGCGTTGCGGATCAGCCAGTACGCGAGCCGCTGCAGGAGCGCGGTCTGCTCCTCGCGCGTGAGCTCGACCCCCTCCACGCCCGCGATCATGCGTTCCGTGTCCCGCCGTACGAGCAGCATGTCCAGCGCCGCGTCGTACAGCTCCTTCCTGGCGCGCGGAAGCTGCATCCGGCGGTCCCGGTTGAGCGCGCACAGCAGGGCACACATCAGCGGATTGGTGGCGAGCCGGCCCAGGTCGCGACGGCTGCCGACGGCCTGGCGCAGCGAGGTCTCGTATGTGGCGAGCTGCGCCCGTTCGGCGGCGCTCAGGCACTCGCCGCGCGCCGCGTCGTGCCAGTGGCCGATGAAGGCGCGGATGTCGTCCCGCTCCATCGGCAGCAGGGAGTGGGCCGCGAAGCCCTGCCGGGAGAGCCAGTCCACGGGGACGGCGGAGGGGCGGGTGGTGACGACGTACCGGGCGTTCGGGTACGCGGCGATCAGCGACTTCAGCCAGGTCTCGGTCCGGTGGCGCAGCCGTGTCGGGACCTCGTCCACCCCGTCCACCAGCACCAGCCCCCGCCCGTGCGCGAGCACGTGCTCCACCCATCCGGGGGGCGCCGCCCCGTGCAGCGGCACCCCGGCCGCCCGCAGGAACTCGTCGGGCAGCGGGAGCGCGTCCGCCTGGGTGAAGGCGCGCAGCCGCAAGACGAAGGGGACGCACCGGTTCCAGTCCGCCAGCTCTCCGGTGAAGGTGCGCCGGGCCGCGTTGAGGGCCAGCCACTGCACCAGCGTGCTCTTGCCGGAGCCCGCCGGGCCGCGCAGCACCAGGCGGTCGTCGCCGGCGAGCGCCTGCTCGGCCTTGACCGCGACCTGGTCGCCCCGGGCCGGCCCGAAGTCCCCGCGCTCGCCGCTCACCGCGAGGCTGATGTAGGCCGTGTCCAGCGCCCACTCGCCGCGCGAGCGCCCCAGCGTCAGCCCGAACAGTTCGAGCCGCCCGTGCGTCTCGGTCACATAGGCCGCGTACCGCTCCTCGAAACTCAGGGCCGCCGCCTCCGCGCGCGGGCCGAGCCGGTCGCGTACGTCCGACACCAGGTCGTACGTGCGCCCCGCCGCCCGCACCTGCTCCACCGCCGCCCGTGCGGCGAACGCCGGGTGCGCGGTCAGCTGCTCGACCACATGGGCGCAGCAGAGCCCCAGCAGCTCCTCGTAGAGGGCCTCGCCCGGGCCCGGGTGCGGGCGGCGGAGTCCGGCGCGCAGCCGCTCGGGGTCCAGGCCGAGGGAGAACAGGTATTCGGGAGTGAGCTCGCCGGCCGCCGCGAACGCGTCCGCCACGGCGTCGGCCGCCGCCGTGCGCTCGTGGTCCGGCAGCGAGCCGTACGCGTCCGTCAGGCGCCGCCCGAGGACCTTCGCCAGCCGCTCCGGCGACGCGGGCCTCGGCAGCGGGCGGACGGGGGCGGACACCAGGCCCGCGCCGGGCTTCGGACTCAGGAGGGACTTGGTGACGGTGGAGACCACCGTGCCCGCCAGCCGTACGAGCGCGACTTCCATGCCTGTCACGGCAGTTGACCTCCCCAGGCCCCCGGAGGGGGGAATCCTACGCCCGCGGCCGGGCCCGCTTCCGGCGGTTACCGACTCGTCTCGCCGCGCACCCCCGCTCCGCACGGGCGTACGGTGAGAACCGGACCCCCGGTATGGCCGGATCCGGACTGTCCCCGTACTGACCAGCAAGGATCTCCCCCATGCGCGCCACCGTCATCCATGCCCCCCACGACATCCGGGTGGAGGACGTGCCCGACCCCGTGGTCCGGTTCCCCACCGACGCGGTCGTGCGGGTGCTGCGGGCCTGTATCTGCGGCAGCGACCTGTGGGCCTACCGGGGCGAGTCCGCCCGGCAGCCCGGGCAGCGGATCGGGCACGAGTTCCTCGGTGTGGTCGAGGAGACGGGCTCCGAGGTGAACGGGTTCCGGGCCGGGGACCTGGTGGTCGCGCCCTTCGTCTGGTCCGACGGCACCTGCGAGTACTGCGCCGAGGGGCTCCAGACGTCCTGCCCGCAGGGCGGCTTCTGGGGCTCGGTGGGCTCCGACGGCGGCCAGGGCGAGGCGGTCAGGGTCCCGTTCGCCGACGGCACGCTCGTCCAGCTGCCCGCGGCCGCGGCCTCCGACGACCACCTGCTCACCGCCCTGCTCGCCCTCTCCGACGTGCTCGGCACCGGCCACCACGCGGCCGTCGGCGCCGGGGTGAAGCGCGGCTCCACGGTCGCCGTCGTCGGCGACGGCGCCGTCGGGCTCTGCGGTGTCCTGGCCGCCAAGCGGCTCGGCGCCGAGCGGATCATCGCCCTCGGCCGCCACCAGGTCCGCACCGACATCGCGCGGACCTTCGGCGCCACGGATGTCGTCGCCGAGCGCGGCGAGGCCGCCGTGGACGCGGTGCGCGATCTGACCCAGGGCCAGGGCGCGCACGCGGTCATCGAGGCGGTCGGCACCGAGCAGTCGATGCGTACGGCCGTGGAGATCACCCGCGACGGCGGCGCCATCGGTTACGTGGGCGTCCCGCACGGCAGCGGCACCGGCCTCGACCTGAGCGTCATGTTCGACCGCAACATCGCGCTGCGCGGTGGCGTCGCGCCGGTCCGCGCCTACATCCCCGAGCTGTTGCCGGACGTCCTGTCCGGCGCCGTCGATCCCTCCCCGGTCTTCGACCTGACGGTCGGCATCGACGGCGTCCCCGGCGGCTACAAGGCGATGGACGAGCGCACGGCCCTGAAGGTGCTGGTCAAGCCGTAGTCCGGCCCGCCGGGGCCGGGCGGATGGTCCCGCCCGGCCCCGGCGCACCCGCTACCGCACCGCGTGGAGCGCGTTCACGATCCCCGCCCCGTAGAACCCACTGTGGTGCCGGCCGCCCTCGCAGACCGCGTCCGCCTTGCCGTCGCCGTCGATGTCGTACGGGTCGGGGCAGGCGGTCGGGTCGGCGCCCTCCTTCAGGAGCTCCTTGATCTTCCAGGCGGGCGCGTGCGGGTGCGCCGACTTGAGCAGCGCGGCCACGCCCACCACGTGCGGGGTAGCCATCGACGTGCCCGCCATGTAGGCCCACTTGCCGCCGGGCACCGGGCCGAGGATCAGACCGCTGGTGGCCGGGGCCTGCGGCGGCTGGTAGGCGGTGGAGTCGCCGCCCGGCGCCGCCACGTCGATGACGCCCAGGCCGTAGTTGGAGAACGAGGACTTCAGGCCCTTGGCCCCGGTCGCGGCGACCGTGACGACACCCGGCAGCTGGGTCGGGATGTCGAAGCACTCGCTCGGGTCGACGGTCCGGTCGCCCGGCGTGGAGTCGTTGGGGCTGGCCGGGTCGGTGATCGAGTCGGCCGCGAGGTCGTAGCTCTCGTTGCCCGCCGCCGCCACGTTCACCGTGCCCTTGGACTCGGCGTACCGGCTGGCCCGGGTGATCGCCTCGACCAGCGCCTTCTGGTCCGGGTCGGTCTTGCAGTTGAAGTACCAGGGGTCGGTGTAATAGCTGTTGTTGGTCACGTCGATGCCGTGGTCGGCGGCCCACATGAAGCCGCAGACGACGGCCTCCGTGTAGAAGAAGCTGCCGCCCTGGGTGGAGACCTTGATGGCGGCGACCTTCACCCCGGGCGCCACACCGGTGACGCCGACGCCGTTCTTGGCCGCGGCTATCTCGCCCGCCACGTGCGTGCCATGCGGGGAGCCGCCCGTGGCGAACGGCCGCCAGGCGCCGTCGGTGGTGTCCGGCTTGCCGTCGATGCAGCTCACCGACTTGGCGCGGTCGAAGTTGGGCGCGATGTCCGGGTGGGTGTCGTCCACGCCCGTGTCGATGACGCCGACGGTCACCTTGGAGCTGCCCAGGGTCTTCTCGTGGGCCTTGTCGGCCTTGATGGCCTTCAGGTCCCACTGGAGCGGCTCCAGCGGGTCCTCACCGGCCGACGCCCCGGCGGTGGCGGCCCGGACCTCCTCGGCGGTGAGCGCCTTGGGCGCGCCGACGTCGGTGGTGGTCTGCGCGGGCAGCGGCGCGGTCCGGGTCGCCCCGGCCGACTCCACTCCCCGTACCGCCCGCACGGCCGTCGCGAAGCCGGGGTCGGCGGAGTGGACGACGATCACGCCGATCCGGTCGTAGGACTGGACGACCGTGCCCCCGGCCGCCTCGATGGCGCGTCTGACCCGGTCCGCGTGGCCGTACCCCTTGCGGAGGTTGACGACATAGCTGAGCGAGGGCGAGGCGGCGGCCGGGGCGGCCTTCGTGGCCGCGCCGCCGGTGGGCACGGCCGACGCCGTGCCCGGCAGGATCGCGAGCGCGGTGGCGGTCGCCATGACGACGGAGACGGCGAGGGCGCGGTGCGTACGGGAGAGGTGCAACGTCATGGGGTCTCCATGTGGCTGACGGATGTCTCGGTACGACGGATGTCTCAGCTTGGTACGGCAGATGTCTCGGTACGTACGGGAAGGTGCTGCGCGACGGGCGCGGCGCTGCTCGGCCGCGCCCGTCGGTCGTCCTGCTACTCGGTCACCGCGCTCAGCGCGTTGACGACGCCCCGGCCGTAGAAGCCGTTGACGCGCTTGCCGCCCTCACAGGTGGAGTCCTGGACGCCGTTGCCGTCCGGGTCGTACAGGCCGGTGGGGCAGCCGGGGTTGTCGGCCTGCTCCTTGAGCATCTCCCGTAGCTCGGCCGGTGACGCCCACGGGTGCTTGGACTTCAGGAGCGCGGCGACGCCCACGACGTGCGGCGTGGCCATGGACGTGCCCTGCTTGTAGCCGTACTGCCCGCCCGGGAGCGTCGCCAGGATCCGCCCGTTCTTGTCCGGGGTGTCCGGGATCTGGTACTTGTCGCCGCCGGGCGCCGCCACGTCGATCTGGCCCAGGCCGTAGCTCGAGTAGTACGACTTGACGTTCTGCACGCCGGTCGCCGCGACCGTGACGACACCGGGCAACTGGGCCGGGATGTCCGGGCACTTGGCCGGGTCCACGGTCACCGTCGGGTGCGGCTCGGGCTGGTCGTCCGGGCTGGTGGTGTCGGTGAGGGCGTGCTTGGAGAGGTCGTAGTTCTCGTTGCCCGCCGCCGCCACGTTCAGGACGCCCTTGTGCTCGGCGTACTTGCTGGCCCGGGTCACCGCGTCGAGCAGCGCCTTCTGGTCCGGGTCGCTCTTGCAGTTGAAGTACCAGGGGTCCACGTAATAGCTGTTGTTGGTGACGTCGATGTGGTGCTCGGCGGCGAAGACGAACCCGCAGACCACCGCCTCGGTGAAGAACAGCCCGCTGCCCTGCTCGGCGACCTTGATCCCGGCCACCTTGACGCCCGGCGCGACCCCGGCGACGCCGATCCCGTTGCGGGCCGCGGCTATCTCGCCCGCGACGTGCGTGCCGTGGTCGCTGCCGCCCACGTACGGCCGCCAGGCGCCCGGCGAGGTGTCGGCGACGCCGCCCACGCAGTTGGCCGACTGGGCGGCGGAGAAGTTCGGGGCGAGGTCCGGGTGGGTGTCGTCGACCCCGGTGTCGATCACGCCGACGGTGACCCGGCGGCTGCCCGGGTAGATCTTGGCGGCCTTGTCGGCGCCGATCGCCCGCAGGTCCCACTGGTTGGCCTCGAGGGGCTCCTGGCCGGGCGCGGCGGCCGCCGTCGCCTTCGCGGCCTCGGCCGGGGTGAGGGCCTGGGTGGTGCCCTCCTCGGTGGTGGCCTGCGCCTTCAGGGGCGTCGTGCGGGTGGCACCGGCGGAGGAGACGCCCCTGGCCCGGCGTATCTCCTGGGCGAACGCGGGGTTCGTGGAGTGCACGACGACCACGCCTATCCGGTCGTAACTGACGACGACCGTGCCGCCCGCCTTCGCTATCGCCTTCTGCACGCGGGCCGAAGTGCCGTGCCCGCCCGTGGTGTTGACGACGTACGACAGGTTCGGCCCGTCGGTGGCGGGGGCCGGTGCGGCCGAGGCCGTGCCCGCCGGGAGGAAGCCGAGCGAGGCCGTGAGCGCCAGGCCGGCGGGGAGCGCGAGGGCCCGTCGCCGTCCGGATCCCAGATGAGCCATGGGTTCTCCACATCATCCGTGAGAGCCGTCCGTCCGCGGGTCACGGATGGACGGGTACATGACCAGCGAAGCTATCGCTGATCATGCGGCCCCATCAACGAGTTCGCCGGTCTTGGTCAGAGAAAAAACGACCGGTCTGAACCGAGACGCGACGCCCTCCGTGCCGTTGTCAGGGGGGACCACCATCACCCGTCCCCGACAGTGAGGTCCCCCTTGTCGTCCATCCCCACCGCATCCGCATCGCGAGGAGACTCCGTGGCCACCGACGTGCCACCGCCCGAAGGCGGTACCGACACGCGTCCCGCCCAGCCCCCCACCGAGAAGTTCGTCGAGGTGCAGGCGAGCGAGGAGTTCGCCGAACTGCGCCGCACCCACCGCCGTTTCGCGTTCCCGCTGACGGTCGCCTTCATCGCCTGGTACCTGCTGTACGTCCTGCTGTCCAACTACGCGGGCGGCTTCATGGGCCACAAGCTGTTCGGCAACATCAACGTGGCGCTCGTCTTCGGTCTCGCCCAGTTCCTCACCACCTTCCTCATCGCCTGGTTCTACTCGCGGTACGCGGCCGCCAAGCTCGACCCCCGTGCCGAGGCGATCAAGTCCCGCATGGAGGCCGACGCATGAGCGCCCCGTACGCCCACCTCCCGCTGGCGGCGACCGCCACCAGCGAGCACCGGCCGCTGATCATCACGCTCTTCGCGGTGTTCGTCGCCGCGACCCTGGTCATCACCGTCTGGGCGGGCCGCCAGACCAAGAGCGCGGCCGACTTCTACGCGGGCGGCCGCCAGTTCACCGCCTTCCAGAACGGCCTGGCGGTCTCCGGCGACTACATGTCCGCCGCGTCCTTCCTCGGCATCGCCGGCGCCATCGCGCTCTTCGGCTACGACGGCTTCCTGTACTCGATCGGCTTCCTGGTCGCCTGGCTGGTGGCGCTGCTCCTGGTCGCCGAGCCGCTGCGCAACTCCGGCCGCTACACGATGGGCGACGTGCTCGCGTACCGGATGCGCCAGCGGCCCGTACGGACGGCGGCCGGCACCTCCACCATCGTCGTCTCGATCTTCTACCTGCTGGCGCAGATGGCCGGCGCCGGTGTCCTGGTCTCGCTGCTGCTCGGCATCACCAGCGACGCGGGCAAGGTCCTGATCGTCGCCCTGGTCGGCGTGCTCATGATCGTGTACGTGACCATCGGCGGTATGAAGGGCACCACCTGGGTGCAGATGGTCAAGGCGGTCCTGCTCATCGCGGGCACCATCCTGATCACCTTCCTGATCCTGCTGAAGTTCGACTTCAACCTGTCCGACCTGCTGGGCACGGCCGCCAAGAACAGCGGCAAGGGCAGCGCATTCCTGGAGCCCGGCCTCAAATACGGCAAGACCGGCACCTCCAAGCTCGACTTCATCTCGCTCGGCCTCGCCCTGGTGCTCGGCACGGCGGGCCTGCCGCACATCCTGATCCGCTTCTACACCGTGCCCACCGCCAAGGCCGCCCGTAAGTCGGTGAACTGGGCGATCGGCATCATCGGCGCCTTCTACCTGATGACGATCGTGCTCGGGTTCGGCGCGGCGGCGCTGCTCAAACCGGGCGACATCATCGCCTCCAACCCGGCGGGCAACACGGCGGCGCCGCTCGCGGCCCTGGAGATCGGCGGCGGCAGCGGCTCCAACGGGGGCGCGATCCTGCTGGCGGTGATCTCGGCGGTCGCCTTCGCCACGATCCTCGCGGTCGTCGCGGGCCTCACCCTCGCCTCCTCGTCCTCCTTCGCGCACGACATCTACGCCAACGTCATCCGCAAGGGGAAGGCGACCGAGAAGGAGGAGGTCCGGGCCGCGCGCTGGGCGACCGTCTTCATCGGGGCCGTCGCCATCGTGCTCGGCGCCTTCGCCCGCGATCTGAACGTCGCCGGTCTGGTGGCGCTCGCCTTCGCGGTCGCCGCCTCCGCCAACCTGCCGACCATCCTCTACAGCCTCTTCTGGAAGCGGTTCACCACCCAGGGCGCGCTGTGGTCGATCTACGGCGGTCTGACGACGGCGGTCGTGCTGGTGCTGTTCTCGCCGGTCGTCTCCGGCAACCCGAAGACGTCCATGTTCAAGGGCGTCGACTTCCACTGGTTCCCGCTGGAGAACCCCGGCTTGATCTCGATCCCGGTCGGCTTCCTGCTCGGCCTGATCGGATCGCTCCTGTCCAAGGAGGAGCCGGACGCCGGCAAATACGCCGAGCTGGAGGTCAAGTCCCTCAGCGGAGTCGGCGCCCACTAGCGCTTCCGTACGGGTACGAGCCGCGGCCGCGTCGTAGGGTCCTACGACGCGGCCGCGTCGCACCTCGTGTCAAACGGCCCCCGCCGTTGTCAGCCCTCTCGCGTAGGCTCGGCGGTATACAGCAACCGGCAATCGGGGGAGGGGGCCCACAGTGCTCATCGACACATACGGCCGTGTGGCCACTGACCTGCGTGTCTCACTGACAGACCGCTGCAATCTGCGGTGTACGTACTGCATGCCGGAAGAGGGCCTGCAGTGGCTGGCCAAACCGGACCTGCTCACCGACGACGAGATCGTCCGGCTGATCCGCATCGCCGTGACCGACCTCGGCGTCACCGAGGTCCGCTTCACCGGCGGCGAGCCGCTGCTGCGGCCGGGCCTGGTCGGGATCGTGGAGCGCTGCGCGGCCCTGGAGCCGCGCCCCCAGATGTCGATCACCACCAACGGCATCGGTCTGAAGCGCACCGCGGCCGCGCTGAAATCGGCCGGTCTGGACCGGGTCAACGTCTCCCTGGACACCCTGCGCCCCGAGGTCTTCAAGACCCTCACCCGCCGCGACCGCCACAAGGACGTCATCGAGGGCATGGAGGCCGCCCGCGCCGCGGGCCTCACCCCGGTCAAGGTCAACGCGGTCCTAATGCCGGGGCTCAACGACGACGAGGCCCCCGACCTGCTGGCCTGGGCCGTGGCGCACGACTACGAACTGCGGTTCATCGAGCAGATGCCGCTCGACGCCCAGCACGGCTGGAAGCGCGACGGCATGATCACCGCCGGTGACATCCTCGCCTCGCTGCGTACGAGGTTCACGCTCACCCCCGAGAGCGACGACGAGCGGGGCTCCGCGCCCGCCGAGCGCTGGGTGGTGGACGGCGGGCCGCACCGGGTCGGCGTGATCGCCTCGGTCACCCGCCCGTTCTGCGCCGCCTGCGACCGGACCCGGCTCACCGCCGACGGCCAGGTGCGCACGTGTCTGTTCGCGCGTGAGGAGTCGGACCTGCGCGCCGCACTGCGCTCGGGCGCGCCGGACGAGGAGATCGCCCGGCTGTGGCGGCTGGCGATGTGGGGAAAGAAGGCCGGATCCGGTCTGGACGACCCGGCGTTCCTCCAGCCCGACCGCCCGATGTCGGCGATCGGCGGCTGACCCGTCAGTGGTCGGCGGCCGGTTCCCACTCGGCCAGCGGCACCACGTCCTTGAGGAAGCCGCGTACGTCCAGGAACTGGGAGAGGTGCTCGCGGTGTTCGTCGCACGCGAGCCAGGTCTTGCGCCGCTCCGGCGTGTGCAGCTTCGGGTTGTTCCAGGCCAGGACCCATAGGGCCGCGGTGCGGCAGCCCTTGGCGGAACACTTCGGCGCCTCGTCGGCGATCTCGTCACTCACGGGTACATTCTGCGCCATGAGCGGGGGGTGACATGGCGACGCCGAGCAGCCACGGGGGGAGCTGCCCGGCGTCGGTCCGTCGCTCCGACGGGGGATGCGGAGCGCCTACGCAGTATGTCACGGGGGACCCGCTGCGGTGCACCGTAACTTCATGATTGATCTGAGCTTTTCTTGAGCTTTGCAGACTGTGACGGATCAGGTCTGCTCGCGTGACCACGGTTCGTGGTCAGGGGTCCCGAAGGCCTCCGCGGATTCCGCCGGACCCCCCACCGGACCCCCCGCCGGAGCCGCCCCGAGCATCGGCCGGACCGGCGCGGGGATGTACGTCGACGGCAGCGAAGGCACGTTCTCCCGCCCCGCGTTGGCGATCACCACAGCCACATAAGGGAGCAGGGCCCCCAACACCAGGGTCACGATTGCGACAGGGCGTTCGATGTTCCACAGGACGGCCGTCAGGACGACCGACACCGTACGGATCGACATCGAGATCACATAGCGGCGCTGCCGCCCGCGCACGTCCTCGGCGAGACCCTGCCGGGCCCCGGTGATCCGGAAGACCTCGGCTCCGCTCCGCTTCCGCATCAAGCTCCACCACCCGACTCCACACCGGACTCTCCCCGGTCCGGACTGTTCACACCGTACGCCCGGGATCCGCCGGGTTCGAGACCGGGGCAGGTCCGGCGTGTGTGACTGACCCGGTGCGTACCGCGTACGGACGAGTCCGACATGCGCCGTACGGCGGATGGGCCAACACTGGCTGCGACTGCTCATGTCGAGTGGAGTGCTCGGCTGAGTGCCCGGCGGAGTGCTCCCGCCCGGCGGAACGAGGAGGCAGCCATGGGCTGGTTGTGGGCGATCATCGTGGGATTCGTGCTGGGCCTCATCGCGAAGGCGATCCTTCCGGGCAAGCAGCACAGTCCGCTCTGGCTGACCACCATCTTCGGCATCATCGGCGGTGTGGTGGGCAACTCGATCGCCCGCGCGATCGGCATCGCCGAGACCAAGGGCATCGACTGGGGGCGGCACGGCCTCCAGATCGCGGCCGCGGTCGTCATCGTCTTTCTCGGCGACATGCTGTACATGTCGATGCGGGGCAACAGGCAGCGGGCCTGACGGGACGGCGCCCGACGGTACGGCGCCCGACGGTACGGCGCCTGACGGCAAGGCTCAGACGGTACGGCGAGGGGCGGCCCCGTAGCGGGACCGCCCCTCACCACCTGCCCTGAGCGCAGGTCAAACGCTACGTACCGGACGTGCGGGTCAGACGCTCTTGACCTCGATCGCGGCCAGGTTCTTCTTCCCCCGGCGCAGCACCAGCCAGCGGCCGTGCAGCAGATCGCCGGCCGTGACCACCGCGTCCTCGGACGTCACCTTCGCGTTGTTCACGTAGGCGCCGCCCTCCTTCACCGTGCGCCGGGCCGCCGACTTGCTCGCCACCAGCTCCACCTCGGCGAACAGGTCCACCACCAGACCGAGCTCGGCGACCTGGGCGTGCGGCAGCTCGGAGAGCGCGGCGGCCAGCGTCGGCTCGTCCAGCTCCGCCAGCTCGCCCTGGCCGAACAGCGCCTTCGACGCGGCGACGACCGCCGCGCACTGGTCGGCGCCGTGCACCAGCGTCGTCAGCTCCTCGGCGAGCGCGCGCTGCGCGGCGCGCGCCTGCGGGCGCTCCTCGGTGAGCCGCTCCAGCTCCTCGATCTCCTCGCGGGACTTGAAGCTGAAGATCCGCAGGAACTTGGAGACATCGCGGTCGTCCGCGTTCAGCCAGAACTGGTAGAAGGCGTACGGCGTGGTGCGCTCGGGGTCCAGCCAGACCGTGCCGGACTCCGTCTTGCCGAACTTCGTGCCGTCGGCCTTGGTGATCAGCGGAGTGGCCAGCGCGTGCACCTCGGCCTCCGGGGCGACCCGGTGGATCAGGTCGGTGCCCGCGGTGAGGTTGCCCCACTGGTCGCTGCCGCCGGTCTGGAGCACACAGCCGTGGCGCCGGTAGAGCTCCAGGAAGTCCATGCCCTGGAGGATCTGGTAGCTGAACTCGGTGTAGCTGATGCCCACGTCGGAGTTGAGCCGCCGCGCGACCGCCTCCTTCGCGATCATCTTGTTGACCCGGAAGTGCTGGCCGACATCGCGCAGGAACTCGATGGCCGAAAGGCCCGACGTCCAGTCCAGGTTGTTGACCATGGTCGCGGCGTGCGGGCCCTCGAAGTCGAGGAACGGCTCGATCTGCCCGCGCAGCCGCTCGACCCAGCCCGCGACGACGTCGGGCGCGTTCAGCGTGCGCTCCGAGTTCGGCTTGGGGTCGCCGATCAGCCCGGTCGCCCCGCCGACCAAGCCCAGCGGGCGGTTGCCCGCCTGCTGGATCCGGCGCATGGTCAGGATCTGCACCAGGTTGCCCAGGTGCAGGCTGGGCGCGGTCGGGTCGAAGCCGCAATAGAACGTGACAGGACCGTCCGCGAACGCCTTGCGCAGTGCGTCCTCGTCAGTGGAGAGGGCGATCAGCCCCCGCCACTGCAGCTCATCGACGATGTCCGTCACGGTCGTACGTCTCCTCGGCTCAGATGTGTGGATGTGCGCAGCCAGTCTATGGGGGTCAGACGCCCTGGCTGACCGAGCTCATGTTGAAGTCCGGCACCCGAAGCGCCGGCATCGCGGCCCGGGTGAACCAGTCGCTCCACTCCCTCGGCAGGGTCTTCTCGGTCCGCCCGGCCTCGGTGGCCCGCGACAGCAGGTCCACCGGCGACTCGTTGAACCGGAAGTTGTTGACCTCCCCGACCACCTCGCCGTTCTCGACGAGGTAGACGCCGTCCCGGGTCAGCCCGGTGAGCAGCAGCGTCGCCGGGTCCACCTCGCGGATGTACCAGAGGCAGGTCAGCAGCAGGCCCCGCTCGGTGGCCGCGACCATCTCCTGGAGCGAGCGCTCGCCGCCGCCCTCCAGGACCAGGTTGCCGATCGACGGGGTCACGGGCAGCTGAGTAAGCCCGGCGCTGTGCCGGGTGGTGATCAGCCGCTCCAGTTTCCCGTCCCGCATCCAGTCGGTGGGGGCCAGCGGCAGGCCGTTGTCGAAGACGGAGGCGTCGTCGCCGGAGGAGTGCGCGAGCTGGAAGGGCGCGCACTCCAGGCCCGGCTCGTTCGGGTCGCTGCGCAGCGTCAGCGGCAGCCGGGCCAGCTTCTCGCCGAGCCGGGTGCCGCCGCCCGGCTTGGAGAACACGGTCCGGCCCTCGGTGGCGTCCCGCGCGTTCGACGACCACAGCTGGTAGATCAGCAGGTCGGCCACGGCGGTGGGCGGCAGCAGCGTCTCGTACCGGCCCGCGGGCAGGTCGACGCGGCGCTCGGCCCAGCCGAGCCGGACGGCGAGCTCCTCGTCGAGCGCGCCCGGGTCGACGTCCTTGAAGTCCCGCGTGGAGCGCCCGGCCCAGGCCGAACGCGCCCGGTCCGGCGACTTGGCGTTGAGCTCCAGCGTGCCGGTCGGCTGGTCGTGGCGCAGCCGCAGGCCCGTCGACGTCCCCAGGTACGAGGAGGTCATCTCGTGGTTGGCGAAGCCGTACAGCTCGCGCCCGCCCGAGCGGGCCCGGGCGAAGGCCTCGCCGAGGGCGGGGGCGAAGTCGGTGAAGACGGCCGAGGAGGTCTCGGCGGGCGCGTCGGTGAAGTCGGCCGCCACCGGCACGCCCTCCACCAGCGGCTGGGCGTCCTCGGCGGGCCCGGCGCCGCGCGCCGCCGCCTCCGCCGCCCGGACCAGCGGCTCCAGGTCGTCGGCGGTCACGGCGGACCGGGACACGACACCGGAGGCGGTGCCCTGCGCCCCGTCGACGGTCGCGATGACGGTGAGGGTGCGGCCGCGGGTCACGCCGTTGGTGGTCAGCGCGTTGCCCGCCCAGCGCAGATTGGCGGAGGAGTGCTCGTCCGCGATGACGACGCATCCGTCGGCGGCGGACAGCGCGAGCGCCCGCTCGACGATCTCGTGCGGCTTGACGGTCGTACGGGAACTCATCGCCCGGCCTCCTGCGTCGTGTTCAGACTGTGCTTTCCCGGGGCCTGTGACATCAGCAGCTGCCGCTGCGGGCCCCCGGACCCACAGCCGGGGGCGGTGCGGCGCATTCCGCGAGTCATCGGCCCGCCTCCTGCGTCGTGTTCAGAATGTTCACGCCCCGGAACAGGGCCGACGGGCAGCCGTGGGAGACCGCCGCCACCTGGCCCGGCTGGGCCTTGCCGCAGTTGAAGGCGCCGCCCAGGACGTACGTCTGCGGGCCGCCGACCTTCTCCATCGAGCCCCAGAAGTCGGTCGTCGTCGCCTGGTAGGCGACATCGCGCAGCTGGCCCGCCAGCCTGCCGTTCTCGATGCGGAAGAACCGCTGACCGGTGAACTGGAAGTTGTAGCGCTGCATGTCGATCGACCACGACCGGTCGCCGACCACGTAGATGCCGCGCTCCACGCCGCCGATCAGGTCCTCCGTGGAGAGGCCGCCCGGGTCCGGCTGGAGCGAGACGTTGGCCATGCGCTGGACCGGGACGTGGCCGGGGGAGTCCGCGAAGGCGCAGCCGTTGGAGCGGCCCAGGCCCGTCAACTTGGCGATACGGCGGTCGAGTTGGTAGCCGACCAGTGTGCCGTCCTTCACCAGGTCCCAGGACTGGGCCTGGACGCCCTCGTCGTCGTACCCGATCGTGGCCAGCCCGTGCTCGGCGGTGCGGTCGCCGGTCACGTTCATCACCGACGAGCCGTACGTCAGCTTGCCCAGCTGGTCGAAGGTGGCGAACGAGGTGCCCGCGTACGCCGCCTCGTAGCCGAGCGCCCGGTCCAGCTCGGTGGCGTGGCCGATCGACTCGTGGATGGTCAGCCACAGGTTCGACGGGTCCACCACCAGGTCGTACCGGCCCGCCTCGACGCTCGGCGCCCGCATCTTCTCCGCGAGCAGCGCCGGGATCTGCTCCAGCTCGGCGTCCCAGTCCCAGCCGGTGCCCGTCAGGTACTCCCAGCCGCGGCCCGCCGGCGGCGCGAGCGTGCGCATCGAGTCGAACTCGCCGGTCTCGCCGTCCACCGCGACCGCGGTGAGCTGCGGATGCAGTCGCACCCGCTGCTGGGTGGTGACCGTGCCCGCCGTGTCCGCGTAGAACTTGTTCTCGTGGACGGTCAGCAGCGAGGCGTCCACGTGCGCCACCCCGTCCGCCCGCAGCAGCCGCTCGCTCCACTCGCCGAGCAGCGCGCTCTTCTCCTCGTCCGGTACGGAGAAGGGGTCGATCTCGTACGAGGAGATCCAGGTCCGGTCGGCGTGCACCGGCTCGTCCGCCAGCTCCACGCGCTCGTCGGAGCCCGCCGCCGCGATCACCCGCGCCGACAGCTTCGCCATGGCCACGGCCTGCGAGGCCACCTTGGCGGCGGCGTCCATGGTGAGGTCGACCCCGGAGGCGAAGCCCCAGGCGCCGCCGTGCACCACCCGGACCGCGTAACCGAGGTCCGTGGTGTCGGACGAGCCCGAGGGCCGGGCGTCGCGCAGCCGCCAGGCCGCGCTGCGCACCCGCTCCAGGCGGAAGTCGGCGTGGTCGGCGCCGAGCGCGCGGGCCCGGGCGAGCGCGGCGTCGGCGAGGGCCCGCAGCGGCAGCGCCGTGAAAGCTTCGTCGAGGGAATGAGTCCCAGATGGCACAGCTGTCTCCCTGTCGTGTGAGACCGGTCGCCCCGATCATGTCGCGGTTCGGGGCCGCCTGCCTATCCCTTTCTGTAGGGACCCCACAGCGCTTTCCGTACGCCACTGTCACAGGTCGATTCCCCGTACAACGGCCGGTACCGATAGTTTGCGGAAGTACGAAACCGCTATCGAAAGGGTGATCCGTTGAGCCGCTCGGTTCTCGTCACCGGAGGAAACCGGGGCATCGGCCTCGCCATCGCCCGCGCTTTCGCCTCCATGGGCGACAAGGTCGCGATCACCTACCGCTCCGGAGAGCCGGACGCCCTCCAGGAGGAGGGGTTCCTCGCCGTCAAGTGCGACATCACCGACGCCGAGCAGGTGGAGCAGGCCTACAAGCAGATCGAGGAGGCCCACGGGCCCGTCGAGGTGCTCGTCGCCAACGCCGGGGTCACCAAGGACCAACTGCTGATGCGGATGTCCGAGGAGGACTTCACCTCGGTCCTGGACACCAACCTCACCGGCACCTTCCGGGTCGTGAAGCGCGCCAACCGCGGCATGCTGCGCGCCAAGAAGGGCCGCGTCGTCCTGATCTCGTCCGTCGTCGGTCTGATGGGTTCGCCCGGCCAGGCCAACTACGCGGCCTCCAAGGCCGGTCTCGTCGGGTTCGCCCGCTCCCTCGCGCGCGAGCTGGGCTCCCGCAACATCACGTTCAACGTCGTCGCACCCGGTTTTGTCGACACCGACATGACCAAGGTGCTCACCGACGAGCAGCGCACCTCGATCCTTTCCGGGGTGCCGCTGGGCCGCTACGCGCAGCCCGAGGAGATCGCGGCAGCGGTCCGCTTCCTCGCCTCGGACGACGCCTCGTACATCACTGGTGCCGTCATCCCGGTTGACGGCGGATTGGGCATGGGTCACTGATCACATGAGCGGAATTCTCGACGGCAAGCGCATCCTGATCACGGGTGTGCTGATGGAGTCCTCCATCGCCTTCCACGCGGCGAAGCTGGCCCAGGAGCAGGGCGCCGAGGTCATCCTGACGGCCTTCCCGCGCCCGACCCTGACCGAGCGCATCGCCAGGAAGCTCCCGAAGCCCGCCAAGGTCATCGAGCTCGACGTGACCAACCAGGAGCACCTGGACCGGCTCGCGGGCCTGGTCAAGGACGAGCTCGGCAGCCTGGACGGCATCGTCCACTCCATCGGCTTCGCTCCGCAGGACGCCCTCGGCGGCAACTTCCTGAACACCCCCTTCGAGTCGGTCGCGACCGCCATGCACGTCTCGGCGTTCTCACTGAAGTCGCTGACCATGGCGTGCCGCCCGCTGATGAGCTCCGGCGCCGCGGTCGTCGGTATGACCTTCGACGCGCAGTTCGCCTGGCCGCAGTACGACTGGATGGGCCCGGCGAAGGCGGCCCTGGAGGCGACCTCCCGCTACCTCGCCCGCGACCTGGGCAAGGAGGGCATCCGCTGCAACCTGGTCTCGGCGGGCCCGATCGGCTCCATGGCCGCGAAGTCCATCCCGGGCTTCTCGGACCTGGCGGACGTGTGGAACACCCGCTCCCCGCTGGAGTGGGACATGTCCGACCCGGAGCCGGCCGGCCGCGCCATCGTGGCCCTGCTCTCGGACTGGTTCCCGAAGACGACGGGCGAGATCGTCCACGTCGACGGCGGCGTGCACATGATGGGTGCGTAGGACGCCTGACGGCGTCAGGACCGGTGTGGGGCGCGTGGCTCTCGGTGAGAGCCTCGACGGCCCCGCCCGGCTCACCGGACGGAGTCCGGTGCAGCCCCGCGAAGCCTGTGAGGCCCCTGGGCCGAGCAGTGCGAGTGGGGCGTCGAGGAAGAGGTCGACGGGCGAGATCGTCCACGTCGACGGCGGCGTGCACATGATGGGTGCGTAGGACGCCTGACGGCGTCAGGACCGGTGTGGGGCGCGTGGCTCTCGGCGAGAGCCCCGACGGCCCCGCCCGGCCCACCGGACGGAGTCCGGTGCAGCCCCCGCGAAGCCTGTGAGGCCCCTGGGCCGAGCAGTGCGAGTGGGGCGTCGAGGAAGAGGTCGACGGGCGAGATCGTCCACGTCGACGGCGGCGTGCACATGATGGGTGCGTAGGACGCCTGACGGCGTCAGGACCGGTGTGGGGCGCGTGGCTCTCGGCGAGAGCCCCGACGGCCCCGCCCGGCTCACCGGACGGAGTCCGGTGCAGCCCCCGCGAAGCCTGTGAGGCCTCTGGGCCGAGCAGTGCGAGTGGGGCGTCGAGGAAGAGGTCGACGGGCGAGATCGTCCACGTCGACGGCGGCGTGCACATGATGGGTGCCTGAGCCTGCTGACTCCTACGGCCGTCCTCCCTCCGCTCGCGCGGACGGAGGGCGGCCGTCGTGCGTGTCGGGCCACTTCCCCGCAGACTGATCGAAGCGGACAAGTCGGGCAGTCGCCGGGGAGGAGGTGGGGCGGTGCGGCCCTTGCGCACGGCCGAGCGCCGAGTCGTCGCCCTGGTGGCGCTCCTGCTCACGGCCCTCGCCGCACTCGCGGGCCCCTCGGTGGTACGGGCCGCCACCTCGGACGACCCCGCCCCGGTCGCGCCGGACGAGCCCTTCGGGGCCGACTGCCGCACCTTGGTACGGGGCTCGCACGTCATCGCGTACTGCCACAACCCGTACCCCGACGCCGACCGGGTGCGGCTGCACACCGAGTGCGCCCGCTGGTGGGACATCGACGCCGACGCGGCCCCGGTGGAGGTCGCGCCCGCGCAGACCGTACGGCTCACCGACCGCTGCTGGAAGGAGGTGCGGGCGGTGTGGGTCACCCATGAGAAGCCGGGGGCGCCGCCGACGCCGGAGCACCGGCGTGGCGGGGTGCCGAGCACTCCCACCCCCTAGGGGCACGGGCGGCGCGACCAGCCACGGACCACCCGCAGCCGGAAGCCCCCGCGCGGCGAAGCACTCAGATGCGGTCGCTCAGGCAGACGAACGCATGGCCCGCGGCCTCCGCGGCAGCGGACTCCGCGTCGCCCGCCCGGATCGCCTCGACCAGCCGGGCGTGGTCCACGTGGTTCTCCGGCCGCAGCTCGCGGCCCACGTCGTCGCGGAGCCAGTCGCGCAGGAGGTCGCCGAGGTCGGCGTAGAGCCCGGTCAGGACGTCGTTGTGCGAGGCGGCGACGATCGCCAGGTGCAGCGTGGCGTCGGCGGCCACGAACGCCTCCGCGTCGCCCGACTCCCAAGCCTCCTCGCGCCGCGCGAGCAGCGCGTCCAGCTGGGCCAGATCACGTGGCGTACGCCGTTCGGCCGCCAGCCGGGCCGCCGACGACTCCAGGGTGGAGCGCAGTTCGGCCACATGGCGGGGATCGGCGTCCGCGAAGCGCCGGTGCATCACGCCCGCCAGCTCGCTCGTCGCGACCACGTACGTGCCCGAGCCCTGGCGGATGTCGAGCAGCCCGTTGTGCGCGAGCGCCCGGACCGCCTCGCGGACCGTGTTGCGCGCCACCCCCAGCTGTTCGACCAGCTCGGGTTCGGTGGGGATGCGCGATCCCACCGGCCACTCGCCCGAGGTGATCTGGTTGCGCAACTGCGCGATCACCTGGTCGGCGAGGGCGGACCGCCGGGGAGAGCTCAGCGCCATGCCGCTCCTTGTAGTGAGAGTCGCCCAGAGTCTATGAGGGCCGCACAGGGGATTGGACAACCAATCATCCCATGATTCTATGATGGGCCCATGGCCGACGACGAGACCCGCACACTGAGCCCCGCGCCGAGCGCCCCCACCACCCCCGCTGCCCCTGCCGCCCCCTCGGGCGCGGGCGGCGGTGCCTGGACGACCCGCCTCGTACTCGTCGGCCTCGTCCTCGCCGCGCTCAACCTGCGCCCCGCCATCACCAGCCTCGGCGCGCTCTTCGAAGAGGTGCGCGACGGGCTGCACATGAGCGGCAGCGTCGCCGGTGTCCTCACCTCCGTACCGCCGCTCTGCTTCGCCGTCTTCGGCGTCTTCGCCCCGCGCCTCGCCCGCCGCTTCGGCCCCGCCGTCGTCGTCTGCGCGGGCCTGGCCGCGATCGCCGCGGGCCTGCTCCTGCGGCCGTTCGTCGGCGGCACCCCCGGCTTCCTCGCGGCCACCGCGCTCGCCCTGATGGGCATAGCCGTCAGCAACGTGCTGATGCCGGTGATCGTCAAGCGGTACTTCCCGGACCGCGTCGGCTCCATGACCGGCCTGTACTCGATGGCCCTCGCGGCCGGCACCGCCCTGGCCGCCGCCGCCACCGTCCCGGTCACCGATGTGCTCGGCGGCAGCTGGCGCACCGGCCTGAGCATGTGGGCGCTGCTCGCCGCCGTCGCCGTACTGCCGTGGCTGCTGCTCGTCCGCGACCGCTCGGACCGGCCCGCCGGACAGCCCTCGGCCGCCCGCGAGGAGGCGGAGGCCCCGGCCTTCAAGATCGCCCGCAGCCGTACCGCCTGGGCGCTCGCCTGCTTCTTCGGCCTCCAGGCCACCGCCGCGTACATCACGATGGGCTGGATGCCGCAGATCTTCCGGGACGCCGGGGTGTCCGCCGGGACCGCGGGCGTCCTGCTCGCGGTGACCATGGTGATGGGTGTGCCGCTCGCGTTCGTCATCCCGCGCGTCGCCACCCGGATGCGCAACCAGGGCCCGATCGTCGCCGTCCTCGGCGCCTGCGGCCTCGCCGGTTACGCGGGCCTCTACTTCGCCCCGGCCGCCGGCGCCTGGGCCTGGGCGCTGCTCCTCGGCATCTCCAACTGCGCCTTCCCGCTCGCCCTCACCATGATCGGGATGCGTACCCGGACCGGCACCGGCGTGGTGCGGCTCTCCGCCTTCGCCCAGTCCACCGGGTACCTCATCTCCATCCCCGGCCCCACCCTGGTCGGCGCCCTCTACGACAGCAGCGGCGGCTGGGGCCTGCCGATCGCGCTGATGGCGGGCCTGATGGTGCCGCAGATCGTGGTCGGTTCACTGGCCGGCCGGGACCGGACGGTGGAGGACGAGGCGGGGATGCGAGACTGAACGCATGCCTGTGCTCGACCCGAACCCCCAGAACGGTCAGAAGAAGCTCCTCTACGTGCTCGGCGCGATGCTGGCGATCACGGTCGTCATCGCCGTGATCGCGACGATCGCATCGCCCTGACCTGCGCCGACGCACCCCATGGTGGTGCTGGCCCCCCTAACCCCTAGGGGGGAAAGCCCCGGGGTAAGTGGGTGGGTCACCCGATGGGCTCCGGGCGCCCCCTTCCGTAGGTTCGAAGTACGTCAGCGAGACCACGTACTTCACCGTTACGGATTTACGGAGGCGGCCATGTCGGCCCGTACGCACACCCGGTCCACCCAGCCGGCCACCGGCCGCGCCGACTTCCGGCTCCCCTGGTGGGGCGTCGCGCTCCCCACCCTCGCCTTCATCGTGCTGCTGGTGCTCATCACGGGCTCGCACGACGCCGAGGCCGCCGGTTCGCACCCCGCTATCAGCCACCTCATGGACCGCGTTCAGCACTCGCTGTCCCGGTGAACACCCTTGTCAACCCAGGCGCGAGAGCTCGCCGGGACCCTGCGCCTGATGGCGTGATCCGTGCGAAGCTGTTGAGCATGAGCGTCGACACACCCCGCAGGATCGTCCTCCTCCGGCACGCGAAAGCCGACTGGCCCCAGGTGTCCGACCACGACCGGCCGCTCGCCGACCGCGGACGCACGGACGCCCCGGTGGCCGGGCGCAGGCTCGCCGAGACCGGAATCGCCTTCGACCTGACTCTCTGCTCGACCGCGGCCCGTACCCGCGAGACCTGGAAACTGGCTGTGCAGGAACTGCCGCACCGCCCCAGGACCGTGTACGAGGAGCGGCTGTACGAGGCCTCGCTCGGCGAGCTGCTCGCCCTCCTCAACGAGACGCCGGACGACGTCGACAACGTCCTCCTGGTCGGCCACAACCCCGGGATGCACGCGCTCGCCGACGCGCTGGCGGGCGAGTCCGAGGGGGACGCGCTGCCGCGGATGAACCGCAGCGGCTTCCCGACCGCCGCGTTCGCCGTGGTGGCGTTCACCGGCTCGTGGAAGACGGTGGAGCACGGCGTCGGCAGGCTGACGGACTTCTGGGCGCCGCACGCGTGAGCCGTACGTACGCGAAAAGGGGCCCCGGGGCGGCGGAACGCCACCGGGCCCCTTCTTCTTCGCCTTCTTCTTCGCCGTACGTGACTAGTGGGGCAGGTCCGCGAGGCCGTCGGCGGCCTCGACCTCTTCGCGGGTGATGCCGAGGAGATAGAGGACGGTGTCCAGGAACGGCACGTTCACGGCGGTGTCGGCGGCCCGGCGGACCACCGGCTTGGCGTTGAACGCGACGCCCAGACCGGCCGCGTTGAGCATGTCGAGGTCGTTGGCCCCGTCGCCGATCGCCACGGTCTGGTCGAGCGGTACGCCCGCCTCGGCCGCGAACTCGCGCAGCAGCCGCGCCTTCCCGGCCCGGTCGACCACGGCTCCGATGACGCGTCCGGTGAGCTTGCCGTCGACGATCTCCAGGGTGTTGGCGGAGGCGAAGTCGAGGCCGAGCCGCTCCCGCAGGTCATCGGTGACCTGGGTGAACCCGCCGGACACCACGCCGACTTGGTAGCCGAGCCGCTTGAGCGTACGGATCAGGGTGCGCGCGCCGGGGGTGAGCCGTACCTCGGTGCGGACCTTGTCCACGACGGAGGCGTCCAGCCCCGCGAGCAGCGCCACGCGCGCGTGCAGCGACTGCTCGAAGTCGAGCTCGCCCCGCATCGCCTGGGCGGTGACCTCGGCGACCTTGTCCTCGCACCCGGCGTGCGCGGCGAACAGCTCGATGACCTCGTCCTGGATGAGCGTGGAGTCCACGTCCATGACGACCAGCCGCCGGGCGCGGCGGTGCAGCCCCGCCGAGACGACGGCGACGTCCACGCCCAGGGCCGCGGCCTCGGTGGCCAGCGCGGTGCGCAGGGGCTCGGTCTCGGTGCCGGAGACGGCGAACTCGACGGCCGTCACGGGGTACTTGGCGAGCCGGAAGATACGGTCGATGTTGCCGCCGGTCGCGGTGATCCGGGCCGCTATGGCCGCCGTGGACTCGGCGGTGAGCGGGTGCCCGAGCACGGTGACGTGCGAACGCCCGCTGCCGCGCGGCCGGTTGTCGCCGGTACCGGAGATGATCTCGGCCTGGAGCCTGAGCGACTCCGCCCAGCTGTGCACGGTGGCCCGCAGCTCGCCCTCCGTACTCACGGTCGGCTCGGTGACGAGCGCGCACAGGGTGATACGGCCACGGGTGACGACCTGCTCGATGTCGACGACGTCGACGGAGTAGGCGGCCAGGGTGTCGAAGAGCCCGGCCGTGATCCCCGGCCGGTCCTTGCCGAAGATCTTGACGAGCAGGGTCGGCATGTCCGCGCCCGGGAGGGCGGCGTCAGGGTTCTGACCAGCGGGGCGAGGGGGCTGAGAAGCGCTCATGGTGCTCCCACCGTATAGGCCCCCGCCCCGCCCCCGACGCCCTGTCCCGCCCACCGGACAGCTGTGTCACGCCCGGCCACCAGAATGACAACGGAGCGAAACGTCCTGGTCACTCAGGGGTGGGACGCGCTGTGCCGGTCCCGGGGCGCCGGGGGGTGCGGGCTGGGCCGTCGGTTGGGTGCGGGTCCGCTTGGGCTGGTCGCGCCCACGCGGCGGAGCCTCCCGCCCCCAAAGATGCGGGGTGCAGCGAGCCGTACCCCCTTAAGGGGCGCGGGGAACTGCGCGACCAGCCCCCACCGGTCCGCAGACCAACGGGGGCCCGGGGCGAAGCCCCGAGGGGGTGCGGGGGCGCAGCCCCGCCGAGGGGGCCGGGGGCGTAGCCCCCGGGAAACACACCTCCACCCCCACCCACCCCCGGAGGGTTTAGGGAAGGGGCGGGGAGGGGCAACTCACGGCCGTTCCCCCGGCTCCCGCAGATACGGATTCGTCTCGTCCCGCGACGGCCGATACACCGGCGATGGCGTATACGGCCCACCCCGCCCGTACACCTCCCCCGCAGAAGGCACCCCCGCAGAAGGCACCCCCGCAGAAGGCCCCCCCGAAGACGGCCCCCCCAAAGCCGGCCCAGGCCGGCCCCGCACCGCCACCCGCCACCCCGCAGCCCCCACCCCGTACGCCAAAAGCCCCCCGAGGCCCCCCGCGAGCGCCCCCCACGCCGCCCCCAGAACCACCGCCACCCCCACACGCCCGTGCAGCTCCACCCCCGCCCCGAACGCGTCGAACCCCAGCACGGACAGCGACGCGTCCGCGGACACCCCCGTCAGCCACACCATCAACGGCAGCGCACCCGCCGAGACCACCCCCAGCGCCAGCGCACACCGCCCCGCGAACGCCCCCGCCGACACCCCCCGCACCGGCGTACGCGCCGCCGCGAGCACCCCCGCGTACAGCATCATCACGCCCGTGGCGAGGGCCAACAGCCAGACGCGCCCGTCCAGTTCGGCCAGCCGCCCCAGGCTGACGCTCCGGTCGTCCTTGAAGCCGAGCAGCTTGTCCAGCGGGTCCGGCAGCACCTTCACCAGCCCCCCCGTGGCATGGCCGCTCCACGGCACGAACAGACCGAGCGGCAGGGCCAGCCACACCCCGTTCGGCGCGCCGAGCAGCGCGGCGCCCGCGATGCGCCGGGGGTGGGCGTCGCCCACCATCGCGTACGCGGCCGCCGCGAGCCCCGCCACCACCGCCACCAGGACCACCGCGACCAGCGCCGACGCGGCCGGCCGCACGGTCCGGTGCACCCACTCCCAGCCGCGCGGCAGCGGCGAGCGCCGCGAGGCGAGCAGGGCGATCAGCAGCACCCCGAGCACCCAGAACACCGCGCCCGCCAGCGAGTCCGCCGTGTTCACGGTGAAGCCGACCCGCGCCTTGGCGTCGGCGAGCCCGGCCAGCCGGCCCGGCAGCAGCCCGCCCAGATCGCCCAGATCGCCCAGGTCCCCGAGCCCGGGGATGGACACCCCGCCGCCGCCCGGTGACTTCCCCGGGTCGAGGCCGAGCGAGCTCCCGTCGATGGTGACCAGGTCGTGGCCGGCCCACGCGAGCCCCGCCACCACCCCGACGAACAGCACCACCACCCCGCCCGCCCGCGCCGCGAGCTCCGTTCCGGGCAGCACCGCGCCCGCCGCCCGCAGCGAGCGCAGGAAGAAGAACGCCAGCAGCACCGCCCCGGCCAGCGACACCCCCAGTGGCGTGATATCGACGGCCGTCCTCGCCTGAGCGCCCGTCAGACCGAACGCCGAGACATCGCCCGACGGCGTGACCGAGCCGCCCGCACCGAGCACCACCATGGCCGCCGTCATCGGCCCCAGCGCCCCGGCCGCATCGGCCCCGAGCAGATGCAGCCCGAGGGCCGCCACGCCCGCCATCCCGACCAGCGCCCAGCTGACCGAGGCGACCGAAGCCAGCAGCACATCGACCCAGGGAAGGGCGCCGGACGCCCCTCCCGCCCCGGTCGCACCCGGGGCCCCGAGCCCCTCGGAGGCCTTCTTCCCGCCCCTGTCGCCCTTGTTCATCAGGCCCCCCGGGATTGGTCCAAGTTGTCCCATTCGCGCATGATCCGTGCGTAGTCATGGGTGCTTACTACTTTCCGGGCGCGTTTCTCCTGAGTCAACGGCGCGCGCGTACACGTCTGTTGCTCGACTGCGACAGGTCTGTGCACGTTATTCACAAGGGCCGGGTTTCGGATACGAGCCCGGGCCTGAAATAGTTCCCCACGATGTTCGCCATCCCTAGACTCCTCGTATCGGGGGATTGCTCGGGGGACAACAAGTGGGGCATGGAGTGCCGGAACTCGTACTGGAATTGAATGGCAGGACCTGGACGCTCGACGCGTCCCGGTCGTACACCCTCGGACGTGATCCGCAGGGCGACATGGTGATCGACGACGCCAGGGTCTCGTGGCGGCACGCCACGATCAGCTGGGGCGGCCGGAGTTGGGTCATCGAGGACCACGGCAGCACCAACGGCACGTATGTGCAGGGGCAGCGGATCCACCAGATGGAAATCGGCCCGGGCTCCGCGGTGCACCTGGGCAACGCGACCGACGGCCCGCGGCTGAATCTCACCGGTGCCGCCGCTGCCGCCCCGGCCGGAGCCGCCGCCTACAGCGCACCGGCCGCCGCCCAGCAGGCGCCGCAGCAGGCCCCGCCGCAGCAGCAGCCCCAAGCGGGCGGCTGGGCGCCGCAGCAGCCGCAGCAGCCCCAGCAGCCTGCCCAGCAGCAGGTGCCCCAGCAGGCCTGGCAGCAGGCGCCGCAGCATCAGGCGCCGCAGCATCAGGCCCCGCAGCATCAGGCCCCGGCCGCGCACCAGCCCCCGCAGGCCCAGGTCCCGCACCAGCAGGGCCCCGGCCAGGGTCCGGGCGCGCCGGCGGCCTACGGCGGCGACCGCAGCCCCACCACGTTCCACCAGCTGGCCCTCGGCCGGGTGATGCGCATCGGCCGTGCGCTGGAGAACGAGCTGGTCGTCTCCGACCTGCAGGTCTCGCGCCACCACGCCGAGTTCCACTCGACGCCCGACGGGCGCATGGAGATCCGCGACCTCGGCTCGCACAACGGCACGTACGTCAACGGCATGCCGATCGCCAAGGGCGCCTCCGCGCTGCTCGGCCCGAACGACATCGTCGGCGTCGGCCACTCCACCTTCCGGGTCATCGGCGACCGCCTCGAGGAGTTCGTCGACACCGGTGACGTCTCCTTCTCGGCCCGCCACCTCACGGTGACGGTCGACGGCGGCAAGCAGATCCTCAAGGACGTCTCCTTCGGCGTCCCGGAGAAGTCGCTGATCGCCGTCATCGGCCCCTCGGGCTCCGGCAAGTCCACCCTGCTCAAGGCGCTCACCGGCTACCGGCCCGCCAACCAGGGCGACGTCCTCTACGACAACCGGAACCTGTACAAGCAGTTCGCCGAGCTGCGCCAGCGCATCGGTCTGGTCCCGCAGGACGACATCCTGCACAAGGAGCTGACCGTCAAGAAGGCGCTGAAGTACGCGGCCAAGCTGCGCTTCCCCGCCGACACCACCGAGTCCGAGCGCGAGCAGCGCATCGACGAGGTGCTGCGCGAGCTCAAGCTGGACATCCACAAGGAGAAGAAGGTCACCTCCCTCTCCGGTGGCCAGCGCAAGCGCGTCTCGGTCGCCCTGGAGCTGCTGACCAAGCCGTCGCTGATCTTCCTGGACGAGCCGACCTCCGGCCTCGACCCGGGCATGGACCGCGACGTCATGCAGCTGCTGCGCGGGCTCGCCGACGACGGCCGCACGGTCCTCGTCGTCACCCACTCGGTGGCCGAGCTGGCGATCTGCGACAAGCTCCTGGTGATGGCGCCGGGCGGCTCGGTGGCGTACTTCGGTCCGCCCGAGGAGGCGCTGAACTTCTTCGGCTACGGCACCTGGGCCGATGTCTTCTCCGCCTTCGAGAACTACCGCGACTACGACTGGGCGGGCCGCTGGAAGGGCTCGCAGCACTACCAGATGTACGCCGCGGACATCGACGCAGTGGCCGCCCAGTCGGTGCAGATGCCGGCGCCGAACCAGATGCGCCCGCCCAAGCCGCAGAGCTGGGGCGCCCAGCTGTGGACGCTGATCCGGCGGTACTCGTCGGTCATCGCCTCCGACAAGGGCTTCCTGGGCCTGATGGTGATCCTGCCCGCCGTGCTCGGCGCGGTCAGCGTGGTCATCCCGGCGAAGTTCGGCCTCGCCCCGCCGACCGGGCCCAGCAAGTTCAACGGTGACGCGGGCACGATCATGCTGATCCTCGCGGTCGGCATGTGCTTCTCGGGCGCGGCCAACTCTGTACGAGAGCTGATCAAGGAACGCGTCATCTACGAACGGGAACGGGCCACCGGCCTCTCCCGCTCGGCGTACCTGATGTCCAAGGTCATCGTGCTCGGCGTGATCACCGCCATCCAGGGCGTCATCATCTGCGGCATCGGCTTCTCCACCCGGGACCTCCCCAAGGAGGGCCTGATCATGCCGCCGGCCGTCGAGATCTGCCTGGTGGTCATCGCCCTCGGCTTCACCTCGATGATGTTCGGCCTGGTCATCTCCTCGCTGGTGAAGACCGCCGAGAAGACCATGCCGCTGCTGGTCATGTTCGCGATCGTGCAGGTCGTCTTCACCGGCATCCTGTTCAAGGTCTTCGGCT
Source organism: Streptomyces sp. NPDC023838 (assembly GCF_040639555.1). NCBI lineage: Bacteria > Bacillati > Actinomycetota > Actinomycetes > Kitasatosporales > Streptomycetaceae > Streptomyces > Streptomyces sp. NPDC023838. The sequence continues at coordinate 13,210 of NZ_JBFAAD010000032.1, read as the reverse complement.
CGATCGGCCTGGAGCAGTTCGCCTGGCTGATGCCGTCGCGCTGGGCCATCGCGGGCGCCGGCTCCACGCTCGACCTCGCGCACCTGATGCCGCCGTGGGACCAGAACAAGCCCACCGACCTGGACCCGCTGTGGAAGCACTCGGCGAGCCAGTGGGGCATCAACATCACCGTGCTGATCGCCCTGGGCGTCATCTGCGGTGTCGCGGTCGCGCGTCTGCTGCGCCGCCACGAGCCGGAGGTCATGCGCAAGTAGCGCGGCCTTCCCACGTACGCCGAAGGGCGGCGCCCCGTGCGGGGTGCCGCCCTTTCGTGTGCCGTCCGGCCCGGCTCAGTAGGCGCCGTTGACGTTGTCCATCGAGCCGTACTTGTCGGCCGCGTAGTTGGCGGCCGCGGTGATGTTGGCGACCGGGTCGTAGATGTTCCACGAGGTACCGGCCACGTGGTACGCGTTGAAGGTCGGCTGGATGACCTGGAGCAGACCCTTCGACGGGACGCCGTTGATGGCGTTGATGTCCCAGCCGTTGATCGCGTTCGGGTTGCCGGTCGACTCGCGCATGATGTTGCGGTACAGACCGTTGTACGAACCCGGGATGCCCTTGGACTTCATGATGTCCAGGGACTGCTTGATCCAGCCGTCCAGGTTGTTGGCGTACACCGGCTTGCGGGCGGCGGCGCGGCTCGCGGCGGCCTCGGCCTCGCGCTTCTTCGCCTCGGCCTCGGCCTTGGCCTTCGCCGCGGCCTTCGCCGCGGCCTTCGCGTCGGCCTCGGCCTTCGCCTTGGCCTGCTTGACGGCGGTGACGTGCTGCTTGGCGATGCTCGACTCGACGGCCTTCGCGTTGCTGGCGGCGGCGGTCACGGAGAAGGCGACGGGCTCGGCGGCCACGGCGGTACCCGACTCACCACTGCCCGGCAGAACCGAGAAGGCGAGCGCGGCGGCGCCGAGAGCGGCGACACCGGCAATCGAGATCTTGTGCGTCTTGTTGAGACGACTGTGACCAGGGTTGCTGGACTCGGGCATGGTTGTGGGACCTCTTCCGAATGGCGGGGACGGCACACGAAAGCGCCGCGGCGGTGAGCCGCAGCGCTGTGCGACGGGAGCCATTCTTAGCGGCCGCAAAATCCTGTGGCAAAGGTGTGACGTACGAACCGGGATAGTGGATCAGGGGCCGGGAAAAAGCGCCTCCCGCCCGCCTCCCGCCCCTGTCAGCCCTGCCTATGCGGCCCTTAACGCATCCACTACGCTGCTTCGTAAGTGATGTGCGTCCTATGCGCGGGCTCACATCGGCCGCGTAACAGTCTCACCATCAGTTGCATGAGCAATTCGGTGCGTAATGGCTCTCGTCCGGAAGGATGAGGTGGACGTCGCCGAACTCGTGCCAGAGGTAGAGCCCGCTCAGCGCCTGGGCGTACGCGGCGCCGATCGCCGCCCGCCCCGCGACCGCCTCCAGCATCAGCAGGTGCGAGGCCTCCGGCTCGTGCAGCCCGGTCAGCAGCCCGTCCACCACGCGTACCCCGCGCCCCGGCGTCACCACCAGATCCGTCCACCCCGACGCGGGCCGCACCACCCCGTCCACCCCCGCCGCCGACTCCAGCGCCCGCACGGCGGTGGTCCCCACCGCCACGATCCTGCCGCCCCCGGCCCGCGCCGCGTTCACCAGCCGCGCCGTGGACGCCGCCACCTCGAAGCGCTCCGGATACGGCGGCTCGTGCGCCTCCGCCGAGGCCACCCCCGTATGCAGGGTGACCGGCGCGAACTGCACCCCGCGCCGCACCAGCTCCGCGACCAGCTCCACCGTGAAGGGCCGCGCCGCGCTCGGCATCTCCGCCGAGCCCACCCCGTCCGGCGAGGGCAGCGCGAAGACCGTCTGGTACGCGGAGAGCGGCTGGTCGCCCGAGGTGTACGCGTACCGGATCGGCCGCCCGTACCGCGCGAGCAGACCCGGCACGTCCGGGGTGTCCGCCCGGGCCCACCACAGCCGGTCCCCGTCCGCGCTCAGCGGCTCCTCCAGGACCAGGCGCCCCCCGCCCGGCAGCGCCACCGTCGTCCCCGCGCGCGTACCGGTACGCCGCCGGGTGCTGCCCGAGGGCTCCGGAGTGCGCGGCTCGACCGCCCAGCGCCCGTCCGGACCCAGCGTCGAGAAGTGCACGACCAGCCGCTCGCCGTCGGCCGTGCCGTCCACCGCCGACGGCATGGTCGCCGACGTGTTGACGACCAGCACGTCCCCGGCCCGCAGCTGCCCGGCCAGCTCGCGGAAGGCGTGGTGGGAGACGTCGGTGCCGCGCGACACCAGCAGCCGCACGTCGTCGCGCCCCGAGCCGCGCACCTCGGCGGGGACCGAGGCCATCAGCTCCTCGGGCACCCGCAGGACGAGTTCGGCCGTCATCGCCGCACCGCCGAGCCACCGGGCCTCATCGGGCCACCTCCACCAGCGCGGGAGCCGCGTACCGCCCGCTCGCGGGACGGCGTTCGAGCAGACTCAGGAAGCCCGGCACCACCGTCTCCGGCTCCGGCCGCCCCTCCTCGTCGCCCGGCACGGCCGCCCGGTACAGATCGGTGCGCATGTCACCCGGATCCACCGCCCACACCCGCAGCCCCGGCTCCTCCACCGCGAGCACGGCCGCCAGCTGGTCGAGCGCCGCCTTGGACGCCCCGTACCCGCCCCAGGTCGCATAGGCCTCGGCCGCCGCGTCCGAACTCACCACCAGCACCGCTCCCGCCTCCGAGCGCCGCAGCAAGGGCAACGACTCCTGTACGAGCCCGAGCGCCGCCACCACATTGGTCTCCAGGGCCGTCCGGAACCCCTCCAGGCTCTGCCGCTCCAGCGGCACCAGCGGCTCGGCGCCGAGCGCGCTCGCGTTGTGCACGAGGAGGTCGAGCCCGCCGAGCTCCCCGGCGGCCGCCACCAGCGCCCGGCGGTGCGCGGCGTCCGTCACGTCCCCAGCCAGCGGAACGACCCGCGTGCCCGGCCCGTCGAGGCCGTCGGCGGTCTCCTTCAGTACGGACGCCGTCCTGGCGTCCAGTACGAGATCCCAGCCCCGCTCGGCCAGCGCCCTCGCCAGCGCCCGCCCCAGCCCTTTCGACGCCCCCGTGATGATCGCTACCGGCATGATGTCCGTCCCCTCGGAGTCCCTGCTGATCGAGCCACAGCCCCAGCGTCACTCCGCGCCCGCCCCCGCCGCCTCAGCCGGGCGCCCCAGCCGCCCAAGGCACTTCGACCTAGGCCCCGGGACCCAGCCATCCGCCGTCCACAGGCGGATACGGACCGTCACATCCCACGGGTACGGTGATCCCATGAGCCACCGACCGAGCTCCGGCCTGGCCGCCGTGAGCACCGCGCTCCTCGCGATGAGCAGGCACCTTGAGGTGCGCGACGTCCTCAAGACGATCGTCGCGTCGGCCCGCGACCTGCTCGACGCGGAGTACGCGGCCCTCGGCGTCCCCGACGACCACGGAGGCTTCGCCCAGTTCGTGGTCGACGGCGTCAGCGACGAGCAGTGGAAGGCGATCGGCCCGCTGCCCCGCCAGCACGGCATCCTCGCGGCGATGCTCAACGAGCAGAAGCCGGAGCGGCTCGCCGACGTCCGCAAGGACCCCCGCTTCGGCGGCTGGCCCGCCGCGCACCCCGACATGTCCGACTTCCTGGGCGTGCCGATCCGCGACGGCGAGGAGACGCTCGGCACGCTCTTCCTCGCCAACAAGCGCTGCCCCAAGCCGGAGGGCGGCTGCGGCTTCACCGAGGACGACGCCGAACTGCTCGGCATCCTCGCCCAGCACGCCGCGATCGCCCTGACCAACGCCCGGCTCTACGAGCGCAGCCGCGAGCTCACCATCACCGAGGAGCGCACCCGCCTCGCCCACGAACTGCACGACGCGGTCAGCCAGAAGCTCTTCTCGCTGCGGCTGACCGCGCAGGCCGCGGCCGCCCTGGTGGACCGCGACCCCGCGCGCGCCAAGGGCGAGCTCCAGCAGGTCGCCGCGCTCGCCGCCGAGGCGGCCGACGAGCTGCGCGCGGCCGTGGTCGAGCTGCGCCCGACCGCCCTGGAGGAAGACGGCCTGGTCAACACGCTCCGCACCCAGATCCAGGTCCTCGACCGCGCCCACAGCGCCAAGGTCACCTTCGAGAACTGTGGAGTACGGGCCCTGCCGCCCGCCCAGGAGGAGGCGCTGCTGCGCGTCGCCCAGGAGGCCCTGCACAACGCCCTGCGCCACGCGGACGCCGAGCACGTCTCGGTCGTCCTCGTACGGCGCGGCCAGGGCGCCGCCCTGCGGATCGTCGACGACGGCCGCGGATTCGAGCCCCGGGCGGTCCGCCGCGCCGGACGCCACCTCGGCCTGGTGTCGATGCGGCACCGCGCGAGCGGCGTCGGGGGCCGGCTCATCGTGAAATCGGCACCCGGAGCGGGCGCCACGATCGAGATGGAGGTGCCAGGTGGCTGACAGCATCAAAGTCCTCCTGGTCGACGACCACCAGGTGGTCCGCCGCGGCCTGCGGACGTTCCTGGAGGTCCAGGACGACATAGAGGTCGTCGGCGAGGCCGCCGACGGGGCCGAGGGGGTCGCCCGCGCCGAGGAGCTGAAGCCGGACGTCGTCCTGATGGACGTGAAGATGCCCGGCATGGACGGCATCGAGGCGCTGCGCAAGCTGCGCGCGCTGGCCAACCCGGCGAAGGTGCTGATCGTCACCAGCTTCACCGAGCAGCGCACGGTGGTGCCCGCGCTGCGGGCGGGCGCGGCGGGCTATGTGTACAAGGACGTGGACCCGGAGGCGCTGGCCGGCGCGATCCGCTCGGTGCACGCCGGACACGTGCTGCTCCAGCCGGAGGTGGCGGGCGCGCTGCTCTCCCAGGACGACGCGGGCGGCGGCCAGGGCCGGGGCACCTCGCTCACCGAGCGCGAGCGCGAGGTCCTGGGCCTGATCGCGGACGGCCGCTCCAACCGGGAGATCGCCCGAGCACTCGTCCTCTCCGAGAAGACGGTGAAGACACACGTCTCCAACATCCTCATGAAGCTGGACCTGGCGGACCGCACCCAGGCGGCCCTGTGGGCGGTCCGGCACGGCCTGACGACCTGAAGGTCCGTATATCCGTAAATGCGGATCGTCATGCTCCGGTGAGAGATTCATACTGTCGGGTGGATGTCACCCATCCGGCGTATCCCCAGCGACCGGTGAGCGTTCTCCAGGGCGTGCTGCGGCGGACCGCCGCGGCGAGACCAGGAGGAACCTGAAGTGAAGAACCTGAAGAAGGCCGCCGCCGTCGCCATGATCGCCGGAGGAATCGTCGCGGCCGGCGCGGGTGCGGCATCCGCCCACGGAGCGCACGCGGACGGCAAGGCGGAGAACTCCCCGGGCGTCGCCTCCGGCAACCTGGTCCAGGTCCCGGTCGACGTCCCGGTCAACGCCACGGGCAACTCGGTCAACGTGATCGGCGTGCTCAACCCGGCGTTCGGCAACGAGTCCTCCAACTCCTGACCGCCGAGCGGTCGAAGGTCTCTGGCCCCACCCCGCCCCTTCCCGGCTGTGACATGTGCGGCTCCGCCGCCTGGCTTCGGGCGGGCGGGCGGCCGGGTGGGGGTCGGGGTGGGCTGCTGGGGGCTGCGCCCTCAGACCCCCTGAGCTCGTCTGCGGGTTGTGGTGGGTTGCTCGCGCAGTTCCCCGCGCCCCTAAAAGGGGCGCCCCGCAGGGGCGCATTTAAGGGCGCGGGGCTGTGACATGTGCGGCTCCGCCGCGTGGGCGCGACCAGTTGGGGACGGCCCGCAGCCGAACGGGAGCGGGGTGCAGGGGCCGAAGCCCCCGCAACGGGGTCCGGGGGCCCAGCCCCCGGGAACCGGCCTCCACCCCCACCCACCCCCGGAGGCCACGCGGCGGAGCCGCACATGTCACAGGGCGAAGGGGTGGGGTGGGGCACTCTCCACATACGAGTTGTACGCCGCCACCCGAGCCCGCCGAGCCACCCGCTCCACCGGCCGCAACGCCTCCGCCCGAGCCGCGAGCTCCGACGCGCTCACCGCCCCGCCGACATGCTCGGCCCCCCGCGCCACCTCCACCAGCAGCCCCACCCGCCGGGCCAGCTCGAGCACCCGTACCGCCCGCGGCGGATACCCGGGAGCCAGGACCGAGTCGTCCGGCCCCTCCGCCCGCGCCCGGTACGCGTCGATCGCCGCCTCCGCCGCCGGCCCCGACCCGGCGACGTCGAGCCGGGTCAGCACGACCGTCGCCTCCCGCAGCGCCTCCGCCAGCTCGCGCTCCGCCTCCCCGAGCGAAGGCACATCCGCCGGCGGCGCCTCCCGTACCGCCAGGCACTGCCAGACGACCTCCACCCGCACATCACCCGCGGGGCCCACCTCGCTCACCTCCGGCACCAGCCCGTGCGGCGCGCCGAACCCCACGACCGCCTCCTGCGCGTCCAGCGCCCGCGCGTTGAACTCCGGCGGGCCGCTGAGCCCCAGCGGATGCCCCGGCGCGGGCAGCGCGACCCGGAAGCCGCTCACCCCGAGCGCCCGCAGCCGCCCGAGCGCCAGCGTGAGCCCCACCGGCGCCGCCTCACCCGGCAGCCCGGCCACCCGGTGCACCGTGTCGTCCCCGACGATCGCCGAGGCGGCGTCGTCCGGCGAAACTTTCCCGGCCAACAGGGCATTTCCCCATGCGGCCAGCCGACCTGAACGTGGTTCCGAGAACATGGACCCAGCCTAGGTACTGGCCCTCACGGCAGGTCCACTCCCTCAGTGGCGTAGGTTTTCCCTGGGAGATTTCCCCGGGACCCTGCCCACAGGCACAGCCCGGACCTCAAGACGATTGCATGGGGAGACAACGCGCTCATGAGCGATGTACTGGAGCTGGTGGACGTATCCGTGGTCCGCGACGGACGCGCTCTGGTGGACGACGTCTCCTGGTCGGTCAAGGAGGGCGAGCGCTGGGTGATCCTCGGACCCAACGGCGCCGGCAAGACCACCCTCCTCAACATCGCCTCCAGCTACCTCTTCCCGACCACCGGCACGGCGAAGATCCTCGGCGACCGGCTCGGCAAGGTCGACGTGTTCGAGCTGCGCCCGCGCATCGGCATGGCCGGCGTCGCCATGGCGGACAAGCTGCCCAAGCGCCAGACCGTGCTCCAGACGGTGCTCACCGCCGCGTACGGCATGACCGCCACCTGGCAGGAGCAGTACGACGCCGTCGACGAGGAGCGGGCCCGCGCCTTCCTCGACCGGCTCGGCATGACCGACTACGTCGACCGGAAGTTCGGCACCCTCTCCGAGGGCGAGCGCAAGCGCACCCTGATCGCCCGCGCGATGATGACCGACCCCGAGCTGCTGCTCCTCGACGAGCCGGCCGCCGGTCTCGACCTCGGCGGCCGCGAGGACCTGGTCCGCCGCCTCGGCCGCCTCGCCCGCGACCCGTACGCGCCCTCGATGATCATGGTCACCCACCACGTCGAGGAGATCGCCCCCGGCTTCACCCACGTCCTCATGATCCGCCAGGGCAAGGTGCTCGCCGCCGGCCCCATGGAGACCGAGCTCACCTCCCGCAACCTCTCCCTCTGCTTCGGACTCCCGCTCGTCGTCGAACACCGCGGCGACCGCTACTCCGCGACCGGTCTGCCCCTCGCCTGACCCCGGGCGCCCCCGGGTGCACTGTCCGTGACGGGGTGGCCGGACCTACCATGACCTCGTGGACGCATGGGTAGGGTGGCTGATCGCGGCGGCGGGTCTCGGAATTCCCCTGGTACTGACCGCCATGCCGGAATTCGGCATGCTGGCCGTCGGCGCGGTCGCCGCGGCCGTGGCCGCGGGCCTGGGCCTCGGCACCGTCGCGCAAGTCCTCGTCTTCGTCGTGGTCTCGGTCGCCCTCATCGCCGTGGTCCGGCCCATCGCGGCCCGGCACAGCACCGAGCGGCCCCACCTCGCCACCGGCATCGACGCGCTGAAGGGCCGTCAGGCCGTCGTCCTGGAGAGAGTCGACGGCAGCGGCGGCCGGATCAAGCTGGCGGGCGAGGTGTGGTCGGCCCGCACCCTCGACGACGGCCAGTCGTTCGAACCCGGCCAGCAGGTCGATGTGGTCGAGATCGACGGAGCGACTGCCATCGTCATGTGAACCATGCCAGGATCATCCGGGCCGGGAGCCGCACGGCTGCCGGGCACTTCCTAGAGGCAAGAAAGGCACGGGGAACGCGATGTCAGCGATCATCATCGTCCTGATCATTCTGGTGGTGCTGGTCTTCATCGCCCTGATCAAGACCATCCAGGTGATCCCGCAGGCCAGCGCGGCCATCGTGGAGCGCTTCGGCCGCTATACGAGGACGCTGAACGCGGGCCTGAACATCGTCGTCCCGTTCATCGACTCGATCCGCAACCGCATCGACCTCCGCGAGCAGGTCGTGCCGTTCCCGCCGCAGCCGGTGATCACCCAGGACAACCTGGTCGTCAACATCGACACGGTCATCTACTACCAGGTGACCGACGCCCGCGCCGCCACGTACGAAGTCGCCAGCTACATCCAGGCGATCGAACAGCTCACCGTCACCACGCTCCGCAACATCATCGGCGGCATGGACCTGGAGCGGACCCTCACCTCCCGCGAGGAGATCAACGCGGCTCTGCGCGGCGTCCTCGACGAGGCCACCGGCAAGTGGGGCATCCGCGTCAACCGCGTCGAGCTGAAGGCCATCGAGCCGCCGACCTCCATCCAGGACTCGATGGAGAAGCAGATGCGCGCCGACCGTGATAAGCGCGCCGCGATCCTCCAGGCCGAAGGTGTCCGGCAGTCCGAGATCCTGCGCGCCGAGGGCGAGAAGCAGTCCGCGATCCTGCGCGCCGAGGGCGAGGCCAAGGCCGCCGCACTGCGCGCCGAGGGCGAGGCCCAGGCGATCCGTACGGTCTTCGAGTCCATCCACGCGGGCGACCCCGACCAGAAGCTCCTCTCGTACCAGTACCTCCAGATGCTCCCGAAGATCGCCGAGGGCGACGCCAACAAGCTCTGGATCGTGCCCAGCGAGATCGGCGACGCGCTCAAGGGCCTCTCCGGCGCGTTCGGCAACCTCGGCGGCGGGATGCCCGGCTTCAACACGGGATCCGAGCGCCGCGAGGAACCACCGGTCGACTGAGGCCAGTTGACTGAGGCCGGTTGACTGCGCAGGACAACATCCGTGCATGATCAGTGCGGCCCCCCGACCTCCATGGCGGGGAGGCGTCTCACTGATTGTGTAAGGAGATGGCGTTGTCCATCTGGGAAGCACTCGCGGTCTTCGCGGCCGGCATCGGCGCCGGCACCATCAACACGATCGTCGGCTCAGGCACCCTGATCACCTTTCCCGTGCTGCTGGCCATCGGTCTCCCGCCGATCACGGCGAACGTGTCCAACACCCTCGGCCTGGTCTCCGGCTCCATCAGCGGAGCCATCGGCTACCGTCGCGAACTGCGCGGCCAGAGCCGCCGCATCCTGCGCCTCGCCTCCACCGGACTGATCGGCGGACTGGTCGGCGCCATCCTGCTGCTCGCCCTGCCGTCCGACGCGTTCGACGCGATCGTCCCCGTACTGGTCGGCCTCGCGCTGCTGCTCGTCCTCTTCCAGCCGCGCATCGCCGCCGCGGTCAAGCGCCGCCGCGAGGCCACCGGCACCCGGGCCCACCCCGACGGCGGTCCCGTCCTGCTCGTCGGCCTCTTCTTCGCCAGCGTGTACGGAGGCTACTTCGGCGCGGCCCAGGGCGTGCTCTACCTCTCCCTGATGGGCCTGCTGCTCCCCGAGAGCCTGCAACGCGTCAACGCCGTCAAGAACATCCTCGCGGCCCTGGTCAACGGCATCGCCGCTGTCTTCTTCCTCTTCGTCGCCGACTTCGACTGGACGGCCGTACTGCTCATCGCGGTCGGCTCGACGATAGGCGGCCAGATCGGCGCCAAGGTGGGCCGCCGCCTCAAGCCCTCGGTGCTACGAGGAGTGATCATCGCGGTGGGAGTGGTGGCGATCGTGCAGCTGGTGCTGCGCTGAGGCAGAAAAAGAGGCCCGCCGCGAAAGCGGCGGGCCTTTCAGTGGCGCGGGGCCGTGTCACGGTGCGGCTCCACCGCGTGGGCGCGCCCAGCCACGCACGGTCCGCACCCGAAACTCTGGCCTAGCGCAGCACTACGCCGCCCCGCGAGCCAACCACTCCGGCAGAGCGGAGCGATCTCCCGCCGCCATCGCGAGCAGCATCGCATCCGCGGGAGACGGCACGAACGGCTCCCGCAACAGCGGCATCCCCGCCTCCTCCGGCGTCCGGTCGGCCTTGCGGTGGTTGTCCTCCGCGCAGGACGCCACCGTATTGAGCCAGCTGTCCCGCCCGCCCTGCGCCCGCGGCACCACATGGTCCACAGTCGTCGCGCGCCTGCCGCAGTACGCGCACCGGTGCTGGTCCCGGACCAGCACCCCCCTTCTCGACCACGGAGCCTGTCTTCGGAACGGCACCCGTACGTACCGGCAGAGCCTGATCACCCGGGGCACCGGTATCTCCACCGCGGCCGCACGCATCCTGAGCTCGGGATGCTCCTGCTCGACGACGGCCTTGTCCTGGAGGACCAGCACCACCGCACGGTTGAGAGTGACCGTCGACAGCGGCTCGAAGCTCGCGTTCAGTACCAGCGTGTCCCGCATTGTGCCCACCTCCGCGTAGTGCCGGCCCACCCCCTGGCGGGCTTGGATCAACTCTGGCCGGGCCGGCCACGACGGACAACGCATTAAAAATGCCCTGCTCTGATCTCTCCAAGACCAGAGCAGGGCAAACAATGAAGGAACGATCAGCTACCCGGAGTCAGCTGTTCGAGGGACCCGTGTACGTACCGATCAGCTGGGCGCGGGCCAGGGTGTGGAACCGCAGATTGAATCCGACGACGGCGGGCGACGCGTCCGCATCCGGTCCCAGCTTCGCGGAATCCACCGCGTACACCGTGAAGACATAGCGGTGCGACTCCCCGGCCGGCGGAGCCGCCCCGCCGAACTCCTTCGACCCGTAGTCGTTGCGGACCTGGACCGCCCCGGCCGGCAGACCCTCGAACTTCCCGCTGCCCGCGCCACCCGGCAGCTCGGTCACCGAGGCGGGGATGTCGAACACCACCCAGTGCCAGAACCCGCTGCCCGTCGGGGCGTCCGGGTCGAAGCACGTCACCGCGAAGCTCTCGGTCTCCGCCGGGAACCCCTCCCACCGAAGGTGGGGAGATGTGTTCCCTTCCGCGTACACCTGGGCGTCCTTCAGCGGCGCACCCTCCTGGACGTCCTCGCTCACCACGGTGAACGAGGGCACCTCGGGGTGGAAGTCATGGGGGAGCGGCGGCCTCTTGAGCTCGCTCACGCGGGCACCTCCTGATCGGGATCCAGTGACGAGGGCGAGCCTAGAACCAGTTGCGCCGACCGCCGACCTCCGCCAGCCACTGGTGCAGATACGCCGCCCAGTCGGTCCCCTGATAGTCCTGCAGCCCCACCTGGAACGAGCGGTACGAATCGCTGCCCTCGCTGAACAGCCCCGGCTTCTTGTCCATCTCCAGGACCACGTCCATCGCGCGGTCGTCCGCGACGAAGGTCAGCTCCACCTGGTTGAGGCCCCGGTACTCGGACGGCGCATAGAACTCGATCTCCTGGTAGAACGGCAGCCGCTGCCGCGTGCCGCGGATGTGCCCACGCTCCATGTCCGCGCTCTTGAAGCGGAAGCCCAGCTGGATGAAGGCGTTGAGGATCGCCTGCTGCGCCGGCAGCGGGTGCACATTGATCGGGTCCAGGTCGCCCGAGTCCAGGGCGCGCGCGATCTCCAGCTCCGTCGTCACACCGATGTGCATCCCGCGCAGCGGCTGACCGTCGACCGTCGTGACCGGCGTCTCCCACGGAATCTCCAGGCCGAACGGCACCACGTGCACCGCCCCCGCCTTCACCTCGAACGCGCCGCCGAGACGCAGCTTGGTGAACTCGATGTCCTGCTTGGCCTCGTGGTCACCGCCCTCGACCTCGACCCGCGCCTGAAGACCGACCGAGAGCCCCTCGATCATCTGATCCACGGATCCGCCCTGGATCCGCACCTCGCCCTGGACCACACCGCCGGGCACCACGTTCGCCTCGGTCAGCTCCGTCTCCACCGAAGCGCCACCGGCACCCAGACTCGCAAGCAGACGCTTGAACCCCATGCTGTTCCCTCCATAGATCCTGCCCCCACTAAACGCACAACCGCGGCCTCCGGTTCCGTCTCCCCACCCGGTACCCTCGGACGCCATGATCGCGGCCCCCGAACGTACGCCACTCCCTCGCGCCTTCTTCGACCGCCCCGTCCTGGAGGTCGCCCCCGACCTCCTCGGCCGCACCCTCGTACGCCGCACGGCCGAGGGCCCGGTCGAGCTGAGACTGACGGAGGTGGAGGCGTACGACGGCGCGAACGACCCCGGGTCGCACGCCTTCCGTGGCCGCACGGCCCGCAACGGCGTGATGTTCGGCCCGCCCGGCCACGCGTACGTGTACTTCACATACGGGATGTGGCACTGCCTCAACGTGGTGTGCGGGCCCGAGGGCGCGGCGAGCGGGGTCCTGCTGCGGGCGGGCGAGATCCAGGTAGGCGCGGAGCTCGCCCGTAAACGTCGGATCTCGGCCCGAAATGACAAGGAACTGGCCAAAGGCCCGGCCCGGCTGGCCACGGCCCTGGACGTCGACCGGGCCCTCGACGGTACGGACCTCTGCACCGGCGCGGACGCCCCGCTCTCCGTACTTACGGGGACCCCGCCACCCGCCGACCTGGTACGCAGCGGACCGCGCACCGGAGTGGGCGGCGACGGAGCCCCACATCCCTGGCGGTTCTGGATCGCTGACGACCCGACAGTCAGCCCGTACCGGCCGCATCAGCCACGCCGCCGCTCAACTTGACTCGGTCCGGCCGGGCGCCTAACGTAGCCCGAGCCGCTTGAGACGGGTCCTGCTGTTCAGCAACCCGGAAGCGGCCATCCACTACCTACGACTGACCCTGACGGGTCCTTCTTTCGACGTGCCTTCGGCGCGCCGGAATTCGGATTCAGCGGCTCGATTATGAGCCGCCCGGGAAATCAGCTAAAGTAGTGACCACGCCGAAAGGGAAACCGCGAAAGCGAAAAGCCCGAAAGCGAATCCCGCCGACCGGGAATCGGACACGAAAGAGTCTGATAGAGTCGGAAACGAAGGAAGCGCCCGGAGGGCCCGGAAACGGGAACAAAGGAAGCGTCCGTACCTTGAGAAC
>NZ_JBFAAD010000031.1:78970-87957 GCF_040639555.1 Streptomyces sp. NPDC023838 | reverse complement strand
CAGCGTGAACGCGTGACCTGCCGCAGGCGAACACCGCAACCTGAAACAGGAGACGCCTCACGTGGCGACCCACGACCTCAAAACCAGGTCACTAGACGTAGTCCTCCAGGCGCGCCACCGCGAAGCCCTGCTCCTGGATGTGGCGAAGCATGTTCGCCGTCATCTCGGTCATCGTGTGGCCCTTGAGCTCGCTCTTGCCGCGGAAGTGGGCCAGGATGATGTCGCCGGGGTGGAGCTTCTTGTCGCCGCGCTGGTACTGCATGTTCTGGATCTGCATCGACTCGCGCCACAGCACGATCGCCTGGATCCCGCACGCCTTGGCCGCCGCGCGCGTGGCCTCGTTCCAGTTGCCGTACGGCGGCCGGAAGAGCCGGGGCGCCTTGCCGTACTCCTTGGTCAGCTTCTCCTGCTGGCCGCACACCTGGTGCTGCTGCTGGGGGCCGCTCTCGGTCCGCATGTTGGGGTGCGTCAGGGTGTGGTTCTGGATCGCGTTGCCGAGCTGCTGGAGCGGCTTGAAGTAGCCCTTGTCGGCGCTGATCGCCGCGTCCGTGAGGAACATCGTGAAGGGGATCCTCAGATCCCGCATCATCTCCACGAACTTGGGGTCCTTCTCGGCCCCGTCGTCGAACGTCACGAAGACGATCTTCTCTTTGGTGGGGATGTCGCTGATCACCGGGACCTCGCCGGGCTTCGTCTTCACCGGCTTCTGCGCGGGCGGCCGCGGAGCCGACGGCAGCGGCTTCAGACCCCACTTGCGGTACGCGGCCTCGCTCGCGACGCCGTCCTCGGCGCCCTCGGCCGGGCCGGAGGACGGCGCGGAGGGCGTGGCCGCCGTACCGCTGCCGCCGGTCTTCGTCGGGCCGCCCGACGACGAGCCGCCCGACGACGAACAGCCCGTGGCCAGCAGCACTCCCGACAGAACCAGACCCGCCGCCGCCGCGCTCTTCTTACCCACTGTGTGAACCAACCCCGAACCGCCGACCGATACGCCCCCTGCGTACAGATCGATGCAGAATTCAGGCCCGAGGTTCCACTCCGAGTGACTCGAAGCGCCAGCGGTGGACGGGCCGGGCCACCAACTCCCCGTCCGGCTCGGGCAGTTCGGGCAGCTCCGCGTCGTACGCCGCGGCCCACCAGGTGATCACGAGCACCCGGTCCTGCGGCGCCGCGAAGACCTCCCGGCGCGCCGGCGCGTACGGCAGCGGCTGGGACCGGGCCCAGGCCAGGAGCTCCTGGCCGCGGCCCTGGACCGCCCGCGCCTCCCACATCAGCGCGACCGTCACGGGTACAGGTTCTCCTTGCTGACCTCGTGCACGTGGTCGTGGTCGTGCGCGTGGCCCGCGCCCGGCACGTGCGGGTCCGTCACCGGCAGCGAGGAGTCCGCCGACAGGTCCAGGTCCGAGGCGGGCCGGTTGCGCGCCACCATCTCCGCGCCCAGCGCCGCCACCATCGCCCCGTTGTCCGTGCACAGACCGGGCCGCGGCACCCGCAGCCGGATGCCCGCCTTCTCGCACCGCTCCTGGGCGAGCGCGCGCAGCCGCGAGTTGGCCGCGACGCCGCCGCCGATCATCAGATGGTCCACGCCCTCGTCCTTGCAGGCCCGTACGGCCTTGCGGGTCAGGACGTCGACCACGGCCTCCTGGAAGGAGGCGGCCACGTCCCGCACCGGCACGTCCTCGCCCGCGTTCCGCTTCGCCTCGATCCAGCGGGCCACGGCCGTCTTGAGCCCGGAGAAGGAGAAGTCGTACGCCGGGTCGCGCGAGCCGCTCAGACCGCGCGGGAAAGCGATCGCCGCCGGGTCGCCCTCCTTGGCGAGCCGGTCGATCACCGGGCCGCCCGGGAAGCCCAGGTCGAGCACGCGCGCGATCTTGTCGAACGCCTCGCCCGCCGCGTCGTCGATCGTCGCGCCCATGGGGCGCACGTCGGCGGTGATGTCGGGCGCGAGCAGCAGGGAGGAGTGGCCGCCGCTCACCAGCAGCGCCATCGTGGGCTCGGGCAGCGGCCCGTGCTCCAGCTGGTCGACGCAGATGTGCGAAGCCAGATGGTTCACCCCGTACAGCGGCTTGTTGAGGGCGTACGCGTACGCCTTGGCGGCCGAGACGCCGACCAGCAGGGCGCCGGCGAGGCCGGGCCCCGCCGTCACGGCGATGCCGTCGAGGTCCCTGGCGGAGATCCCGGCCGTCTTCAGGGCGCGCTCGATGGTGGGGACCATCGCCTCCAGGTGCGCGCGCGAGGCGATCTCGGGCACCACACCGCCGAACCGGGCGTGGGTGTCCACGCTGGACGCGACGGCGTCGGCGAGCAGCGTCGTGCCGCGCACGATGCCGACGCCGGTCTCGTCGCAGGAGGTCTCGATGCCGAGTACCAGCGGTTCGTCAGCCATCAGTCAGTCTCTTCTGTTCCTCGGTCGTGTTCCTGGACGATCAGGCGCATCACGAGCGCGTCGATGTTGCCCGGCTGGTAGTAGCCCCGCCGGAATCCGATGGGCTCGAAGCCGAAGCGCTCGTAGAGCTTCTGGGCCCGGGTGTTGTCCACCCGCACTTCGAGCAGGACCTCGTCGCACTCGAAGGCGGTGGCGTGCTTGAGCAGGTCGGTCAGCAGCCGGGCGCCGAGGCCGGTGCCCCACTGGTCGCGGGCCGCGGCGATGGTCTGTACGTCGCCGAGGCCGCCCGCGGCCGCGAAGCCCGCGTAGCCGACCAGCCGGCCCGACTCGTCCTCGGCCACCACATAGCGCCGGGTCGCCCCGGGCCCCCGGGAGTGCGCGAGCTCCGACCAGAACATCCCCGCCGACCAGGCGTCCTCGGGGAACAGGTCGTGTTCGAGCGCGAGCACCGGTTCTATGTCCCACCAGCGCATCTCACGGAGCTCGACGCTCACTGGGGAGTGACCACCTTGTAGTTCTTGGGCACCTGCGCGTCCGGGCGGCGCAGATACAGCGGCAGCGGCGCCAGGAACTCCGCGCCCGCCGCCAGCCGCTCCGCCGCCAGCGAGGCGAGCGCCGCCGCCGACTGGTGCTCGGGGCCGCGCGCGTCCGGGAACGTCTCGGGGTAGAGCAGCGCGCCCGCGCCGACCACCGGGAGGCCGGCGACCTGCTCGGCGATGTCGGCGGGCCGGTCGACGGACGGCTCGCTCACGCGGGTGCGGAAGTCGTCGTAGCGGGCCCAGTAGACCTCTTTGCGGCGCGCGTCGGTGGCGACGACGAACGGCTCCTCGATGCCGGAGGCGTAGGCGAGGCCGTCGAGCGTGCACAGACCGTGGACGGGGACCCCGAGCACCGAGCCGAAGGTCGCGGCCGTCACCAGGCCGACGCGCAGTCCCGTGTACGGGCCGGGCCCGACCCCGACGACCAGGTCCGTGACGGCGTCGAGCGTGAGCCCGGCCCCGTCGAGCACCTGGTGGACGGCGGGCAGCAGCAGTTCCCCGTGGCGGCGGGCGTCCACCCGGCTGGTCTCGGCGACGACGTCCGTACCGTCGTGCAGGGCGACGGTCACGGCGGGGGTGGCGGTATCAACGGCGAGCAAGAGCACGCGAACAGCCTACGGCCACGGCGCCGGGGGCACGGCGTCCCGCCCCTGCCGCCCCCGGCTGCTACCGTCAGCCGCAGATATGACCGCAGGCTTGTACACATCCGCAGGCTTGTACGTACGAAAGGGGCGAGCAAGGTGGCAAGGAGCAGCTCGGGATTTGTGGCCGGGCTCACCGCGGCCGCACTCGCGGTGGTCGGCTTCCTCGCCTACCAGGCGTCGGCGAACGCCCCGTCGAAAGCCGATCTGGCCGCGCCGGGCACCACGGTCTCGCCCGCTCCCAGCTCCTCGACGGCGGTACCGCCCAAGGGCAAGGTCCCCTCGAAGAACGTGACGGCGCTGCCGGAGAACTCCGGCGTGGGCCCGCGCGTCGTGTACTCGCTGAGCGGCAAGCGCGTCTGGCTGGTCGGCACCAAGACGCTCAAGGGCCTGGCGCCCAAGACGTTCGAGGTCATGCCCGGCACCGTCAGCCCCAAGCCCGGCAACTACGCGGTGACCTCGCGGGCCGCCGCCGTCCCCGGCTCGGACGGGGTGCAGGTCGAGCACGTCGTGCGGTTCGCCACCGTGGAGTCCGTGACGATCGGCTTCAGCGCGGCCGTCAACGGCTCGGTGCCCAGCCCCGACCCCAGCAAGCACACCGGCGGCATCCGCATGAAGCGGGCCGACGGGGACGCGCTGTGGACGTTCGCCACGATCGGCTCGAAGATCGTCGTGGTGCCGTAGGGCTTAGGGCTCCGCCAGGGCTGCGGTCACCCGGCCGGGGGCCGTCTGCGGCGGGCCGCGCCCCTGCGGGCGCACTGCCGCATTCCTACCGTCAGTTACACCCGAAAGAGTTAAGCGGCGTCACGCCGCACACCGTTCTCCTCGGCCCTGGCGGGCGGCCTTTCCTCGTCCGGCTCCGCCGGATCCGGCGGGGTCGAGATGGCGCTCGCTGCCGCGCAGGAGGCCAGCAGATCGCTCATGGACACACCCTGCGGACGTTGCGGCTGCGCTTCGCGCTCCGACACGGTCATGGCGGCCTCCCGGCTCCTGGAGAAGGCGTGGTTAGGTAGACCTAACCAGGTCTCTCCCTCCATGTGACCACGCCCGGCGGGACCCGCGCAACATTTTGCCGACGGCTTGTCGGAACGTACGTCTCCCACGCGCCCCGCCCGGCCACAGAGGCCACGACCGGGCTCCACAGAGGGCTACAGGCCCTCGATCCCGGCCCCCGACCACCGCGCGCCCAGACCCGTCACGGTCACCACCCGGCGGTCGTCGTCCGTCTCGCCGACCACCCGGTCGATGACGACGTGCAGCCGGTCGTCGGAGAGGTCCTCCACCTTGCCGTCGCCCCACTCCACGACCACCACGGACTCGGGCAGCGAGACGTCGAGGTCCAGGTCCTCCATCTCGTCGAGACCGCCGCCGAGCCGGTACGCGTCCACGTGCACCAGGGCGGGGCCGCCGGTCAGGGACGGGTGGACCCGGGCGATCACGAAGGTGGGAGAGGTCACCGCGCCGCGCACCCCGAGGCCCTCGCCGAGGCCGCGCGCCAGCGTCGTCTTGCCCGCGCCGAGCTCGCCGGTGAGCAGGACGAGGTCGCCCGGGCGGAGCAGTTTGGCGATCTTGCGGCCCAACTCCTGCATCTCGGCGGGAGAGTCGAGGGTGAGCCCGGTCGTGGCCTCAGTGGCCTGGCTGTGCGGTGCTTCCATACGTGCCAACGTTAGTCGCCTCCGGCACCGCGCCGACCCGCACCAGCAGATCCGCCAGCCGGTCGGTGACCGTTTCGGGGTGCTCCAGCATCACCAGGTGCCCGGCGTCGGGGACGATGACCAGCTCGGCGTCGGACAGCAGGTCCGCGATGGACTCGCTGTGCGAGCTGGGCGTGACCAGGTCGCGGTCGCCGGCCAGCACGAGCGCGGGCACCTCGGCGAAGACCTGGAGCGCCGCCTCCTTGTCGTGGTCGTCGAAGGCCGGGTAGAACTCCGCCACCACGTCGATCGGCGTCCCCTCGATCATCCGCTCCGCGAACCGGGCCACCGCCGGGTCCACGTCCTTCGAGGAGAACGAGTACCGCTTGATCATCCCGGCGAAGAGGTCGGCCGTGGCCCGCCGCCCCCGCTCCACCAGCTCCGCCTGCGAGCCGAGCGCCCTGAGCACCCCGGGCAGCACGCGGCGCACCACGTTCACGCCCGCCACCGGCAGCCCGTAGCTGACCTCGCCGAGCTTGCCCGAGGACGTACCGACGAAGGCGACGCCGACGACCCGGTCGCGGATCAGCTCCGGATACTGGTCGGCGAGCGCCATCACCGTCATGCCGCCCATCGAGTGCCCCACCAGCACCAGCGGCCCCTCGGGGGCGGCCGCGTCCAGGACCGCCTTGAGGTCGCGGCCGAGCTGGTCGATGGTGACCGGCCTGCCCTGCGCCTGCGCCTCGCCGCGCGCCGAACGGCCGTGGCTGCGCTGGTCCCAGTGGACGGTCCGCACGACCCCGCGCAGGGCGGCCCGCTGGAAGTGCCAGGCGTCCTGGCTCAGACAGAAACCGTGCGAGAAGACGACGGTGACGGGCGCGGGCGCCTTGCGGCCGAACAGCCGCCGCTTGCGCGCCCCGTTGACCTTGGCGGACGGCTCGGCCTCGTCGGTCTCGTAGTAGAGCTCGGTGCCGTCGTCGGAGAAGGCGCGCCCCGGCGTGCCGCGCAGCGCGCCGTACGGCCCCGCCGCGTCCAGCGCCAGGCGCGCCCTCTTGCGCATCCCGCGCCCGACGGTGAGCCGCTCGACGGCGACCCCGGCGGCGGCCCCGGCCGCCACCACGCCTATCGCGGCGCCGGCCAGCCCCGCCCGGCGCCAGCTGCCCACGGCCGCCTGCACCGCGTCCCCCGTGCTGGTCTCGCTCACCGTGCCGCTCCTGTCCTGGTCCGGGTGGCCCTGGCGGGCCCTCGTGCTGCGGAACACCGCCCGGTCGCCCCCCGCGGGCGCGGGTGGGGCCGCCGGGGTTCAGCTGCCGGAACGCTCGTCCGGATGCTCGTTCAGATAGACGCGCGGGACCCGCGATCCGATCCGGGTGACGATCTCGTACGCGATGGTGTCCGCGGCCCGCGCCCAGTCCTCGGCGCTCGGCTCGCCCCGGTCGCCGGGCCCGAACAGGACCGCGTCGGCGCCCGGCTCGACGGTGTCCCCGTCGAGGTCGACGACGAACTGGTCCATGGCGACCCGCCCCGCGACCGTCCGCACCTTCCCGCCGACCAGGACGGGCCCACGCCCGGAGGCGTGCCGCGGGATGCCGTCCGCGTAGCCGAGCGGAACCAGCGCCAGGGTGGTCTCGCGCTCGGTGACGTAGTGGTGCCCGTAGCTGACGCCGTGACCGGCCGGGACCTGCTTGGCCAGCGCCACGGACGCGGCGAGCGTCATCACCGGCCGCAGCCCGAAGTCGCCCGGCGTGCCGAGCTCGGGCGCGGGGCTGACGCCGTACATGGCGATACCGGTCCGTACCAGGTCGAAGTGGGACTCGGGGAGGGTGAGGGTGGCCGGGGAGTTGGCGATGTGCCGCACCTCGGGCTGGATGCCCTCCTTCTCCGCGTACGCGACGAGCTCGCGGAAGAGGGTGAGCTGGGCGGCGATGGAGGGGTGGCCCGGCTCGTCGGCGCAGGCGAAGTGCGACCAGAGGCCGGTGACGCGGACCTCGGGGGCGGCGAGGGCGGCCTGGACCAGCTCGGGCCAGTCGGCGGGCTGACAGCCGTTGCGCCCGAGCCCGGTGTCGGCCTTGAGCTGGATCCGGGCGACGGCGCCCGCGGCGCGCGCGGCCTCCTTCGCCTCCTCCAGGGCCCACATCCCGCTCACCGACACATCGATGTCGGCCTCGATGGCCTCGCGCCAGGGCCCGCCGGGCGTCCACAGCCAGCACAGCATCCGCCCGCCGATCCCGGCCGCGCGCAGCGCCAGGGCCTCGTGCGGGGTCGCCGTGCCGACCCAGGCGGCGCCCGCCTCGATCGCGGCCCGGGCGCAGGGCACGGCGCCGTGCCCGTACGCGTCCGCCTTCACGACAGCCATGAGCTGCGCGCCGGGGGTACGGGCGCGCAGCGCACGGACGTTGGCGCGCAGGGCGGCCAGATCGATCTCGGCGCGGGCTCGGGTGTGCACTGTCTGAGTCATCGCGGTCATCGCGCCAAGTCTCTCAGAGCTGCGCCCAAGGCTCAGGCGCCGGGCCTGCGCCCCCAGAGGTGGACCGGGTCACCCTTGCGCAGCGCGCCCCACAGCCGCCTGGCGTCCGAGTAGGTCAGATTGACGCATCCGCGCGAGCCGACGGTGGAGTAGATGTTGTCGTAGATGGCGTGGAACGCCTGCCCTCCGCTGAAGAACTGGGCATACGGCATGGGCGCGTTGTAGATGGTCGACCAGTGGTTCTTGTGCCGCCAGTAGACGGGATAGGTGCCGGTACGGGTGGCGTACCCGGGCCGCCCGCTCCGAACGGCGACGGGCCCGAAGGAGACTTTCCCACCGTTCTGCACCCACATGATCTGCCGGTCGAGGTCGACGCAGGCGATCCGGCCCTTGCGGACCGGGCAGCGGCCGGCGGCGTTCGGGTTGGCGCGGGCCGCGAGCAGCCGCATGGTGCCCCAGGTGGCGGGCCCGGCGAAGCCGGTGTTCGGGCGGATGCCGTGGGCGGTCTGGAAGCCGCGGATCGCGGCGCAGTCGGCGGCGGACTGCTTCCCGTCGGCGGTCAGCTTCAGCCACCGCTCGACCTGCCGCTGATACGGCCCGGCCCGCCGGCTGCACGCGGCGGCGCCCACTTCGTTGCCGGGCACGTACTCGATGAGCCGCTCCACCCCCGCGGCCGGCGCGGCGGGCTCCAGGGCGTCCTCGGCGGCGGTGGGCTCGTACACGAGCGGCGGCAGCACCTGGTCGGGCGTGTCCATGAGATACACGACCTGCCCCGGCGCCCGCGGCTCCCCCGGAACGAGGGCGTCGACGGACACGGCGGCGTCCGGGGCGTCGGGGGCGGGCGCGGGGGCGACGGGACCGGGCCCCGGTCCGGCGCCGGGGTGCGGGGGGACGGGGTAGGCGGCGCCGCAGAGGGTGAGGGCGGCGGCGAGGGAGAGGGCGAGGTGGAGGGCGCGGCGTTCGGGGCGGGTGCGGCGTTCGGGGCGGGTGCGGCGTTCGGGGCG
Organism: Streptomyces sp. NPDC023838; assembly: GCF_040639555.1. Taxonomy (NCBI): domain Bacteria; kingdom Bacillati; phylum Actinomycetota; class Actinomycetes; order Kitasatosporales; family Streptomycetaceae; genus Streptomyces; species Streptomyces sp. NPDC023838. The sequence goes on along the minus strand of NZ_JBFAAD010000031.1, from coordinate 79,289 downwards.
GGTGCGGCGGGACGTGCGGGGGTGTCGTTCGCTCATGGGGTCAGCGAAGCGGTGGGGGGTGGGGTGTGGGGGGTGCCGCGCGGGTGGACGCGGTGTGTTTCCCTCACCCGCCCCTTCCCGAAAGCACTGGGCGGGCGGCCGGGGGTCTCCCTGGGTGGCTGCGCCCCCGGGCCCTCTTGTTCGTCTGCGGGCCGGTGGGGGCTGGTCGCGCAGTTCCCCGGGTGCGCCCCGGAGGGGCGCGGGGCTGTGACATGTGCGGCTCCGCCGCGTGGGCGCGACCAGCACGGTGCGCCCCGGAGGGGCGCGGGGCTGTCACATG